>JALYJV010000126.1 GCA_030775105.1 Pseudomonadota bacterium
CCGGCATGCAGTCATAGATCGATTGCAGGAAGTTCTCCAGATAATGCGGCTGCTGGAAAACAGCTACTTTTTTGCGCAGGCCGGCAGTACCGGGTTTCTGGTCGAGATAGGCCTTGGTTGTATTTTCACGAATGGGCATGGCGATCTCCTCTTCTCATTGTCATTGTGGCCCGCAGGACTCCATCTTATAGTCGCTTCATGCAAGCCTCCACGAATCTGTGCCCCTGTTGCGGAAAGCCGCGAAGCATCGCGCACCTGCTGGAGCTGCACGAGCGCAATTTCCGCCTGCTGGAGCAGCTGGTGCCGGAAATGGATGTACCTTTCGAGCGCGCGGTTTCGCGCAGCCAGAGCGATTGCCCGCTGCACCTCGATCTGGTCGAACGCGATCGCTATACCGTGACCCTGCGCCTGACTTATGAGTTCACCGACCAGGACGGTGCACGCCGCCAGCCCGACCTGTGGGTGCGTGCCTACCTGGACGCGCGGGTGGCAGAGGCGCTCAAGTGCAGCCAGCGTCCGCCCTGGCTGGCCGCCGATGACGCCGATCCGGAAGCACATGCGTTTCTGTCGGCACAGTGGCGGCGCAACACCATGCTCAACAAGTGGCTGGAGTACCTGCTGGAGCACGGCCACGGTTTTGGCCTCGCGGCGCGGCCGCGCCTGCAGGCGGCAGCGGTGGCCTAGATCGCGCCGGACTTCTTCAGCAGATCGGCAAGCGCCGCCGCGATTTCATCATAGCCCCGCGCGTTGGGGTGAATCTGATCGGATTTTAGGCTGCGGTCACCGAGCACTTCAGCGACGATCTCGTTTTCCAGCGGCAGCTTGAACTCCTGCGCCAGCTCGGCGTAGCGCGGATCGGATTGCAGCCCCAGCAGTGCGGGTTCCGGTACGCCCATCAGAACCACTGAAATACCGCGGCCCCGGATCTCGCTAATCATCGCAGCCAGGTTGGCCTTCATCGTCGCGCGATCCAGCTTCCGCAACATGTCGTTGCCGCCGAGGCAGAGAATGACCAAGGCGGGTTCATGCTCGTCGAGCACATCCGGCAGACGTTCCAGTCCTTCCGGCGTGGTTTCACCGGGAACACCGGCATTGATGACCTCACGCTGGATGCGTGTCGCGAGTTGCGCCGGGTAGGCTTGCTCGCGCCTGGCGCCCGTGCCGTAGGTCAGGCTGTCGCCGAAGGCGAGAACGACGGCGTCGCTGGGCAACGTGGCCAGCTTCGGTGCCGATGGACTGCACGCACAGAGCAGCGCCGCTTGCAGCAGCATGAGAGCTGTCGTCACACTGCGCATCATCGTCATGGCGGACATCCGAATGCTTTATCAACTTGAACAGCGTGTACCGCAACTGGCCGACAGTGCCTGGGTAGCCGACAGCGCAAGCGTGATCGGTTCCGTGGTGCTCGGCGAGCGTGCGAGCGTCTGGTACAACTGCGTGCTGCGTGGCGATACCGATCAACTGCTGGTTGGTGACGATACCAATGTTCAGGATGGTTCGGTGCTGCATACCGACGCCGGCATCAAGCTGCGCATCGGCCGCGGCTGCACGATCGGCCACATGGTGATGTTGCACGGCTGCGAGATCGGCGACAACAGCCTCATCGGCATCGGTTCGGTCGTGCTCAACAATGCGCGGATCGGCGCCAACAGCATGGTCGGCGCGCGCTCACTGGTCACCGAAGGCAAGCAGTTTCCGGATGGCGTGCTGATCATGGGTTCGCCGGCTAAGGTCGTGCGTGAACTCAGTGCGGCGGAAATCCAGATGCTCGGCGTGCTCGCGCAGCACTATGTCGCGAATGCGGCGCGCTACAAGACCGGTCTGCGACCGATCGACTGATCAGGTTTTTTCGCGGAACTGTTTCGGAAACGCGTAGAAGCGCTGTACGCCGCGGCCGTCGCCAGCATCACTCCACGAGGCGGCGCTGAATCCGATCTGCACGGCCGCACAGGTCGGCAGATCATCGAATCCACAACGGGCGAGTCGGTGAGCGAGCTCGCTGAAGCCGGGGTTGTGGCCGAACATCATGACGTGACGGGCGTCGTCGTCGAAGTTCTGCACCAGGTTCAGCAGCGTATCGGCCGAGGCTTCATAGATGCGTCGCTGTTCGGCGATCTGCGAGTCGTCGATGCCCATGATCTCCGCAAAGATGCGTGCGGTCGTGATGGCGCGCAGCGCCGGGCTGCTGACGATGCGCTCGGGTGTGCCGGCCATGCTCCTGACATGCGCGGCCATGCGCGGCGCATCGTAGATGCCGCGCTCGTTGAGCGGGCGGTCGAAATCGCGCTGGCCGGGTTGATCCCAGGACGACTTGGCGTGGCGAATCAGGGTGAGCAGGCGCATGGGCGTGAGGGAGGAGCGTTCTTTCGTGCGGCGGGAAACCGGTACGTATCTTAGAGCCAGTCAAGGCCATGCCGATTGTCGCGCAAGCCGGTACTCTGCGGCTTTCCCGATGTTTCATTGGACCTTGAGATTGTGACGCCTGCGTTGAAGATTGCCATTGTCGGCAGCGGCATCGCCGGCCTCAGCGCCGCCTGGCTGCTGGGGCGCCAACATGCGGTGACGCTGTACGAGCGCCATCCGCAGCCTGGCATGGGGGCTTTCAACGTCGATAGCCGCGACGGTGGCCTGCCGGTGCGCATCGACCTGCCGCTGCGGGTCTTCAAGTCCGGCTACTACGACACGCTGATGGCGCTCTACCGCGCGGCCGGTGTCGGGATGCAGGCCACCGATCATGCAGCGGCGTTTGCGACGCCGCAGGGCGAGACCTATTTCCGCTATCGCAACCTGCGCCTGGCACGTCACTCGATCCCGCTGCCCGCCGGTCTGGGCCGGCGCCAGCTCGGCATCGCGCGTGAGGCGCTGCGCCTGATGTTTGCCGCGCCACGCGATCTGGCGCGCGGTACGGCGCGTGGTCTGAACCTTGAGATCTATCTGCGCCAGTGCGGTTACAGCGCGGACTTCGTCGACAACATGCTCCTGCCAAGCTTCGCGGCGATCTGCACCTGTTCCTACGCCGCCGTGCGCCGCTACCCGGCCGACGTGATCATCGGTTTCTTCAGCAGCGGTTCGCTGTTCAGCGGTACCTGGCGCGCGCGCCACGGTGCCGACGATGCGATCCGGCGGCTGCTGCAGCCGTGCAGGACGCTGCGCTGCGAATCCGTGGTCACCGCCGTGGAGGCTGATGCCGGCGGCGTGCGCGTCGTCGAGGCGGGCGGTCGTGCCGATGGTTTCGATCATGTCGTCCTGGCCATGCAGGCACACCAGGCCGCGGTGCTCGCCAGGCCGGTGGATCCGCAGGGCGCCGCGCTGCTGGCGCGCGTGCCGCACGAGTCCAGCGAAGTAGTGGTGCATGGCGACCGCACGCTGGTCCCGGAGTCGGCGCGCGCCGCGCCGGTGCATTTCCAGGTCGATCCGGCGGCGTCGGGGCCGATGGCCAACATCCATCTGAACCGAATCATCCCGGAGCTGTCCGGCCGCCCCGCGCTGCTGCAGACCTGGAATCCCTTGACCGAGCCGCGCGGCGAGACCGTGCTCGCGCGCGCGCGTTTCGAACGGCCGCTGGTCGATCTCGACAGCCAGGTGGCGATGGCGGAACTGCTTGGCACCCAGCGCGACGACGGACGCCGGCTCTGGTACTGCGGTTCCTATCTGATGCCAGGCATTCCGCTGCTGGAAAGCGCCACGCGCTCGGCGCAGCACGTGGCGGCACGGCTGGGGGTGACTGCGCCGTGGGCGCTGTCGTAGCGGGCAGGCGGGATGCGCTCCGTTACGGCACCGGCTTCGCGGGGACGTAAACGTCGTATCGCGCCTGCGTGCCGCTGAGCTGGAAATCGGGTTTGCGCCCGGCCAGGAAAGGCGCATGGCTCGGCCGCTTGACGACGACGCGCAGGCGGCAGGCCAGCAGGGCCGGTTCCAGCAGGGCATCGGCATCGCTGTCTGCTCCGGACAGCTCGCGCAGCATCTGCATTTCCTTCTGCGGAAGAGCCTGCTTGTTCTTGTGCGGGTACATCGGATCGAGGTGGATCACGTCCCAGCGCTGACCGCTGGAGATCAAGGCGGCAGCTTCGCCATCCTCGATCTGCATGCGCACGGCGGTTTCATAGCCTTCCGGTGTCGCAAGCAGGCGTGTGTGGGCGTCGCGCAGCAGCTGGCTCAGCAAAGGCTGACGTTCGATCAGGGTCACCGTCGCGCCGAGTGCGGCGAGGGTGCACGCGTCGCGGCCGAGGCCGGCGGTGGCATCGAGCACGCTCAGATCGCGCTTCTTGTGCAGACCGATCGCGCGGGCAAGCAGTTGGTTGCGGCCGGCAGCAATGCGGCGGCGGACTTCAGCGCCATTCCAGTCGAGTTGCAGAGGGGTCAGATCCGGCCGGTGCACGGCGCGCAGTTGCAGTGCGTTCTCGCCGGGTTCCACCACATAAACAAAACCCCGGGCATCGCTGCCCGGGGTCGTTTCATCGCGAGACGCCAAAGCCTTACAGCTTGGAGGCGTCGAAGAAGCTGGCCATGCGCTGGGCGAGCATCAGGTCGCCGTCGAACTGCAGCTTGCCGGGCATGAACGCGGTCATGCGGTTGAGTTCGCCCTTCATCAGCGCGACGAGGTCGGCGTCTTCCATCGTGATTGTGACGTCGGCATTGGCGGCCTGGCCGGCGTTGACGGCGCAAGCGCCGTCCTTGATCACGGCGTTCATCGGGGTGGAGCAGACGAACTGGATGGTGCAGTTGGTGCCCGAGGCTTCGCTGGCGTTGAAAGCGGCCGGCAGCTTGTTGAGCAGATCGGTTGCGGACATGGGTAGCTCCAAAAAGGATAAGAGGAGCCGCATCGTACCCATGGACCGCAGGGCCAGCAAGCGCCGAACGGACGAACGGAAAGTTCAGTTACCGGGTGCGCTGCCGTGGGTAGCCAGGACGCTGAGGATGTGTCTGGCGGCGTCCGGGTGGAGCAGCACCAGATTGACCGTGCTCTGGTAGGCACGCCCCTGAATCTTAAGCGCGGCAATGGTTTGCTGCGCGTGCTGATGATCAAGCAACACGAAGTCCAGGCCTTCGCGCAGTTGCGGCCCAAGCTGCTTGAACACGCGAAATGCGGCGCCCTTCGGGAGGCCGGCGCGGGTGTCGAGATCGCGCAGGCTCAGCCAGTCCGGGTAAGCATTCATTCCGCTGTTGCGGACATCAGCAGGAAGTGGCCACGCCCGATCGCGATCGGTTCGTCCGGACTGGCCTGCCAGCATCTGACCTGGACTTGTGCGGCGCGCGCACCGGCGCGGGTGACTTCGCACTGGGCGTAGCAGGTCAGCATGCGCGCCGGGCGCAGATAGTCGAGCGAGAAATCGATGCTCTTGGGAAGGCGGATCAGGTCAGGCAGGAGCAGCAGATGCAGCAACGCTGCGTTTTCCATGAACGCGGCGGTGACGCCGCCATGCAGCGCCGGCAGGCGCGGGCTGCCGATCAGGCGTTCATCCGGGTTCAGCACCGAACGCACATGGTCTTCGTGCATCTCCAGGCGCACGCCGAGGAAGCCGGCATAGGGAATCAACTTGAGCAGGGCATCGAAGTTGCGGGTTTCCAGCGCCAGTGCGCGCGCGGCGATCAGGGCCTGGTTCATACGGAACCTGTGTGCGCAGCGACCGCCGCCGGGCGCTTGGTGCGCATGAACGCGCCCTGCGACTGGGCAATGGGCTGCTCGCGATCTTCCTGCCAGACCGTCGCGCGCGCAAAGGCGATGATCGGCGTCATGCGATGACACTCGGCGCGGCAGTACACCGGCAGGTCGCGACGCGCGACGCGCAGATAGTCCATGCGCAGATCCAGGGTTGCGATCGGCTCCAGGCTGCCGATGCACGCGATCACGGCGGCGCCGCAGGCGGAGTCGACCAGCGTCGTGACGATGCCTGGATGGATCAGCCCGCGTTCGATGTCGACCAGCCAGTCTTCGCGGAACGGCAGCTCGACAACTGCAGCGTCATTTGTCAGTTCGGTAATCGACATTCCGCAGTGTGCGACGTGCCGCGTGTAGTTCACGAAGTAGGTCTGCAGCATCGACAGAAAACTGGGCTCGGGCATGGCACTGGGCGTCTGGTTGAAGCCCGATTGTAGAAGGAAAGCGATCGCCATCGCGGTAGCACGTCCTAGGCATCCGCTACACTCCGCTCGGGCGCTGCGTGGCGCGGCGGTAATCACGATGACTGGCAAGACGACATCAGTGGGCATGACAGAGTTGGAGGCACGTCTGCGCGGAGCCCTCGCCGGCACCAGCCTTGAAGCACCACGACCGCTGTGTGCACTGGAGCTGCCGTTCAAGCTCGAAAAGCTGCTGTCACCGAAAATGCTCCAGGGTTTGCGCGCGGCCGCCGTGCTCGCACCGGTGATCCGCCGCGAGCATTCGCTGAGTCTGCTGCTGACGGTGCGCGCCGATCACCTGCGTTCGCACAAGGGGCAGATCAGTTTTCCTGGCGGTGGGCGTGATCCGGACGATGTCGATGCCACCGGCACCGCGCTGCGTGAAGCGCAGGAAGAAATCGGTCTGAACCCGCATCGTGTCGAAGTGCTGGGCTATCTCGACGACTATCCGACCCTGACCAAATACATGGTCACGCCCGTCGTCGGTCTGATCGATGGTGCCCCGGAACTGGCCGTCGATACCAACGAAGTAGCTGAGGCGTTTGAAGTGCCGTTGGCCTTTGTGCTGGACCCCGCCAGCTACGAGAAAAAGATTCTCTCGCGCGAAGGTCTGAACGTACCATTCTTCGAGCTGAACTGGGAGCGGTACCGGATCTGGGGCGCGACGGCGGGCATGCTGTGGAACCTGTGCCAGAGGGTCAACAGCCATGTCTGAGCCTGCGGCGGCAGACCCGCTGGATGCGGCCATGCGGATGCAAAGGGAAGCTGCCAGGCTCGGCTTCGACTGGCGCCATCTGGACGAGTTGTGGGACAAGTTAGCCGAGGAGACACTTGAACTGCAGCAGGCGGCCAAGCAAAGTCGTGATGCAACCGAGGATGAGCTGGGCGACCTGCTGTTCATGGCGGTTAACCTGGCGCGTCATCTGGGTGTGGAGCCGGCGATGGCCTTACGCCGCGCCAACGCCAAGTTCAGCCGGCGCTTTGCACATGTGATCGCGGGATCTGCGGACTTGCCGCCGCTGGGGGATGAGCGTCGGCTAGACGCCATGGAAGCGCTGTGGCAGGACGCCAAGCGTCTCGAGAAGCAGGGATAGGCTTTGCGCAGCTGCGGCATCGTCCGCGAACGGGGGGAGGAGTGAAGATGCGCGTAGGGGTGGTTATCGATTCAGGCTGTGACTTGCCGCCGGATTTCATTGAAGAGCACAAGCTCGGCATCCTGCCGATAACGATTCACCTGGACGGCAAGGATCTCGTCGATCGCCGCGACCCCGGCGTTGCGCTGGATTTCTACAAGAACCATCGCGGCACTTCGGCTGGTGCGGCCACATCCGCATTCACGTCAGAGCAGATCACTGCCTTCGTTCTCGAACGTCTGGTGCTCGATTTCGATTTTGTGTTCTGCCTGACCATCGCCAGCAGCAGAAGCCAGATTCACGCCAATGCGATGAAAGCCTCGTTCGCGATTCTCAACGAGTACAAACCGATTCGCGCGCGGGCCGGTATCACGACGCCGTTCGCGCTGCGTGTGGTCGACACGCAGAACCTGTTTGCCGGGCAGGCGATCACCGCGTTCGAGGCCGTGCGCATGATCAATACCGGAGCCCATCCGAACCAGATACGCGATCGCCTCGACCTGCTCGCGCCCAACACCTACGGCTACATGATCCCGCGCGACCTCAAGTATCTGCGCGAACGTGCGCAGAGCAAGGGTGATCGCAGTGTCAGTTGGCTGGGAGCGACACTGGGTACCGCGCTTGATATCAAGCCGGTGCTGCGCGCGTATCGCAACGACACCGGGCCCATCGCCAAGATCAAGAACTTTGATGTCGCCGCTGCGCGGTTGCTGTCGTTTACCGTTACGCGCGTTGAAAAGGGCTTGCTCGCACCGATCGTCGCGCTGAGCTTCGGCGGCGAACTGGCGCGCATGCGCGCTTTGCCGGGCTATGCCGATCTGCGCCTAGTGTGCAGCCGTCTCGGCGTCGAGATCACCGAGAGCGTCATGGGCGTCACCGGCGGCATCAATGTCGGCGAAGGTGCCCTGGCGGTCGCGTTTGCGTCCGAGCCGCACGAGGCGGATATCTGAGGCTCGGTGCGGGGACATCCGTTAAGCTAACCGGCCCTTTCCAACTCACGCCGGAACGCGCACATGAGTCACACCCGTATTGCCATTCTCGGTGCTGCCGGTCGCATGGGCCGTGCCGTGATGCAGGCTGCCGCCGCAGCGACGCCACCGCTTGCGCTCGGCGCGGCGTTCGAGCGCAGCGGCCAGCCGGATTTGCTCGGGCGTGACGCCAGTGTGCTCGCCGGCCTCGATGCCAGCGGCGTGCTGATCAGCAGCGATGTCGCGGGCGCTTCGAACAGCTTCGATGTGCTGATCGACTTTACCCGTCCGGAAGGCACGATGACGGCGTTGCCCGTTTGCGTTGCGGCCGGCAAGGGCATGGTGATCGGCACGACCGGTTTCACCATGGCGCAGAAGGCTGAGATCGCCGAAGCCGCGCGCGTGATTCCGATCTGCATGGCAGCGAACTACAGCGTCGGTGTCAACGTGGCGCTCAAGCTGTTGGAGCAGGCGGCGCGCGCCCTCGGCGATGATTTCGACATCGAGATCGTCGAGGCGCATCACAAGCACAAGGTTGATGCGCCGTCAGGTACCGCACTGGCAATGGGCCAGGCTGTTGCCAAGGGTGCAGGTCGCAATCTGGACGACGTGGCGGTCTACGCGCGCGAAGGCAATACCGGTCCGCGTCCGTCCGGTGCCATCGGTTTTGCCACGGTTCGCGGCGGCGATGTCGTCGGCGATCACACTGTGATGTTTCTCGGCAATGGCGAGCGCGTCGAAATCACCCACAAGGCGACGAGCCGACAGAATTTTGCTGGCGGTGCGGTGCGCGCTGCAGCCTGGCTCAAGGGCCGCGAGCCCGGTCTCTACGACATGCGTGACGTTCTCGGGCTCTGATGCCACTTCGCATCGCGCCAGCACGGCCGCAGGATGTTCCGGTCGTCCTCGAACTGATCCGGGCACTGGCCGAGTACGAGAAACTGCTCGACGAAGTCAGCGCAACCGAAGCGGCATTGCATGACAACCTGTTCGGTACACAGCGCTACGCAGAAGCGTTGATCGCCTGGTCCGGCGATTCGGCGGCTGGTTTCGCACTGTACTTCCACAACTTTTCGACCTTTCTCGCCAAGCCGGGTGTCTACCTCGAAGATCTGTTCGTGCGTCCGGCGTTTCGCAGCCATGGAATCGGCAAGGCGCTGCTCGCTGAAGTGGCGCGGATCGCGAAGCAGCGTGGCTGTGGGCGCCTGGAATGGTCGGTGCTGAACTGGAACGAACCGGCGATCCGGTTCTATCGCAGTCTTGGCGCGGTGACGATGAGCGACTGGACGATCAACCGCGTAACGGGCAAGACGCTTGATGCGTTGGCCGGGCAGGTAATATCGCGGAGCTGAGCGGTTCACTAGAGAAAAGGAGAGACAGGCATGAATGCCAATCGCATCGCAATGCTGGCGCTGGTCATGGCCGTGTCCCACGGTTCGGCAACGGCTGCGGAAGAACCCTCCGATCTCTCTGCGGCCATCGCCAAGGTGTCGCCGGACGTCGTCGCGCATCGTCGCTATCTGCATCAGCATCCTGAGCTGTCGAATCGCGAGTTCGAGACGGCAAAATACCTGTCAAAGCATCTGCGCAAGCTCGGCCTCGAAGTCGAGACTGGCGTTGCGCATACCGGTGTGATTGCGGTGCTGAAGGGGGGTAAGCCTGGCCCAGTCGTCGCGCTGCGCGCGGACATGGATGCCTTGCCGGTCACCGAAAAGGGTGACCTGCCATTTCGCTCGACGGTAACGACCAAGTTCGACGGCCAGGACGTCGGCGTCATGCATGCCTGTGGCCACGATGGCCATATGGCGATTCTGCTTGGCGTGGCCGAGATCCTGACCGCTAGACGCGCCGAGCTGGCAGGCACGGTCAAGTTCATCTTTCAACCGGCCGAGGAAAGTCCGCCGCTGGGCGAGGAGGGCGGCGCGGCGCTGATGGTCAAGCAGGGCGTGCTGAGCAAGGCGCCGAAGCCGGACGTGATCTTCGGCATGCATCTGCTGTCCGGCTATGAAGTCGGCACTGTCGGCTATCGCTCAGGCGGCATCATGGCGAGCGCCGATGACATGCGCATGGTAGTCACCGGCAAGCAGACCCACGGCGCAGCGCCGTGGCTGGGCGTCGATCCGATCGTCGTCGCCAGCCAGATCGTGCTCGGCCTGCAGACGATTTCGAGCCGGCAGATGGACGCGACCAAGGCCCCGGTCATTGTCACGATTGGCCGCATCGACGGCGGCGTGCGCGACAACATCATCCCGGACAAGGTCGAGATGCATGGCACGCTGCGCGCACTCGACGAAGACATGCGCAAGCAGCTGCACGAGCGCGTGCGACGCACGGCAGAGAGCATCGCGGCTGCATCCGGCGCCAAGGCGGAAGTGTTCATCAGCGAGCGCCACGCATATCCGGTGACCTACAACGATCCGGAGCTGATGGAGCAGATGCTGCCGTCGCTGCAGCAGCGCTTCGGCAAGCAGCTGTTCGTTGCCCAGCCGATCCTCGGTGCCGAGGATTTTTCATTCTTCCAGCAGCAGATCCCGGGTCTGTACCTGTTCGTCGGCATTCGCCCGACTGGCGTCGAGGCGGTGGGTTTCCCGTCCAATCATTCGCCGCTGTTCAGCATGGATGAGGCGGCGCTGGATACCGGCGTTAAGTTGCTTACCGGGTTGACCCTGGATTACCTGAACGGGG
>JALYJV010000127.1 GCA_030775105.1 Pseudomonadota bacterium
CCCTTCAAGAGCAAGCTCGTCAACATCATGCTGAAGACGCAGTAAGCACCGGTTGCAGTACGGAAAAGGCCACCTTGCGGTGGCCTTCTTTGTTGAGGCTGAAGAACAGCTAGAACACGAATCGCACGCCGGTGCGGAAGTCAGACAGCTCGAAGTCACCGCCATCGTCGTCAAGCTCCAGCTGACTGCCGCGGTAGTCGGCGAAGATGCCGATCATCTCGGTCAGTTTGAAACCGGCACCGACCAGATACTCGAAGCCTGAAGTCCCATCAAGGTTGATGTAGCCGATGCTGGCGTGGAGGTCCCAGCTGTCGCTGACGTGGCCAAGCGCGCCGGCGTGGATGCCGTAGCCGTTGTAGTCCTCGTCAATATTCTCGTTGCCATCGTCGCTGTCTCCGAGATCGACGCCGATGTACTCCGCCTTGATGAACACCGGCTGTTCCTCGGAGACAAAGAAGCCACCACCGATGCGATAGGTGTTCAGGTCATCCTTGAGCAGACCGGTATCGTCGTCTTCATTGAAGTCGACCGCCTGGTACTCGCCATGGATGAAGACTGTCGACGTGATCTGGAACTGGCCCTTGATGCCGTAGCCATCGCCGTCGTCGTCGTAGTCGAACGGCAGCGGGGTGTCCGGTTCAAAGCTGAGATCGCTGCGCGGAATGTAGTAGGCGTCGAGATGCGATTGATGGCCATCTGCAAAAGCGACCAGCGGTGCAGCAAGCGCCAGTGCAGCGCCAAGGGTTGCCAGGGTACGCATGTTCTCTCCGTGTCATGTGGTTCGCTGCAACGAAAGCCGCAAGCCCCGCCGCGGTGCGACATCGTCGCGGCGGCGCTGCGAACCTCAGCTGAACGTCGGCTATCTGGACGGCCGATATACATGAACACGGCTTGAATGCGCGTGCGCCCGGCAACGTTGCCGGGCAGCGCAATCAGGATTTCTTGAACATCGCGGTGAACTTGATGATGCCCTGGATCGCGTTGACCACAGCATCCGGCACCTTGATTTCCTTGGACAGAAAATCCGCGATCATCTTCTTGTACTTGT
Organism: Pseudomonadota bacterium; assembly: GCA_030775105.1. GTDB lineage: Bacteria > Pseudomonadota > Gammaproteobacteria > Nevskiales > Nevskiaceae > Solimonas. The sequence continues at coordinate 1,049 of JALYJV010000127.1, forward strand.
CCGAGTACGGCGGGAACATGATGTTCGGGTCGCCGGCCGGATACTGGTCCTCGACAACCGCACGTGCGTTGGAGCACTCAAGGAAAGTATAGCGCCCACCGATGCGACCCATGCCACTTGCGTTGACGCCGCCGAACGGCAGATACGGGTTGGTGCCGGACTGGATCAGGTTGTGGTTGACGACGGTGCTGCCCGACGTCGTGCGGGCCAGGTACCAGTCGATCGCCTCGCGATCCTTGGCAAAGATGTAGGAGCCCAGCGGCTTGGGCCGACGACGGATCTCGGCAATCGCATCCTCGCGATTCTTGAACGGCACGATGCAGATGATCGGGCCGAAGATTTCCTCGGTCATGATGCGCATGTCGTCATTGACGTTGGACAGGATCGTCGGCGCGATGAACAGATCATCGGCATCGGTCTGACCCCCGGACTCGACGATCGCGCCCTTGGCGACCGCGTCGTCGAGCAGGCTCTTGATGCGGTCGAAGTGGCGACGATTGACGATGCGCGGCAGATCGCCGGACTGCTGGTACCCCTTGCCGTCGGCGTTGTACATCTCGCCCATCGCCTTGCCGAGTTCGGCGATGAAGGACTTGGCGACGCGCTCGTCAACCAGCGCGTAGTCCGGCGCCAGGCAGACCTGGCCGGCGTTGGCAACGCGGCCCCAGGCGATCTTGCGACCGGCTGCGGGAATGTCGGCGCTGGCATCGATAATGGTTGGATTCTTGCCGCCCATCTCCAGCGTCACCGTCGCGAAGTGCTCGGCTGCGGCGCGGACGACGATGCGGCCAACGCCGTGACCGCCGATGTAGAAGATATGGTTAAACGGCAGCTTGAGCAGGTCGGTCGCAACTTCGGCGGCGCCCTGCAGCACCGCGAACTCGTCTTCCTGGAACACCTTGGCGACGATGTCGGCGATCACCTGCGCCGAATGCGGCGCGAGCTCGGACGGCTTGAGCACGAACGGGCAACCGGCGGCAATCGCGCCGTAGGCGAGCACGAAGGCCTCCGCAATCGGTGCGTTCCAGGTCGACAGGTGCAGCACGATGCCCTTGGGTTCGTAATGCACATAGCATTTCTTGCCAAGCGTCATCAGCGTGCCCTGCAGCGGCTGGTCCGCCATCCAGCTCGCGAGATGCTTGGCGATGAACTCGCCTTCGCCCTTGATCATCAGCAACTGGGCGTTGATATCGGTCGGATTGACCCGCAATTCCTTGTAGCCGGCTTCGACGATCGCCGGACGCGCTGCAAGAATCGCGGCAAGCAGGCGGCGGATCTTGTCGGCGCGCTCGGCGGCCGTCGTCAGCGCCAGTTCGCGCGACTTCAAGGTCAGGCGATCGAACAGCGGCTGCAGCGGGTTTGCTTCCTTGAGCACTGCGTTCATCGTGCGATTCCTTGGTCTAGCGCTTGTGGCTTGGAATTTTGAACATCGAACGCATCAGCCCTTCGAGCTGGCTGTCCGACATCAGGCGGCGCATCACACCCATCGGCTTAACGTCCTTACCGAGCAGTTCCATCGGCTTCCATTTCTTCTTGTCGAGAATCACCAGCGTGCCGGCGAGCGCCTGCTCCGGCGTGCTGCCGGTCTTCTCGAGCATGTCCGGCAGGACCTTGCACATGACGTTGCGCAGCGGCTCGTAGACCTTGCGCATCTCGTCCGGCTGCTTGCCCCAGCTGTCCTCGGTGTTCTTGTGTGCGTTGGCCGACATGCCGGTCAGTACGCCGCCGGGAATGATCGACGTGACCTGGATGCCGAGCGGTGCCAGCTCGTGGCGCAGCGTCAGCGTCATGCCGTGGATCGCATGCTTGGTCATGTTGTAGCTGCCGGCGCCGACCGGGTTGGCGATGATCGCGCCCGAGCTGTAGTTGGCAATACGCGAACCGGGTGCGTTCTTGCGCAGCAGCGGCAGGAAGCTCTGGATCACGCGCAGCTGGCCGAACATGTTGATGTGGAACAGGCGCTCGGCCTGCTGCAGGTCGACGCCTTCAAGCACACCGACCGCAACGTTGGCGACGCCCGCGATGTTCATCAGCAGGTCCAGACCTTCGCCATTGAGCGCCTCGGTGACGACACGCGCGCTGTTGCGCACCGACTCGGTATTCGAAACATCCTGATCGACGACAAGCAGATTGCCGCCGCTGACCAGATCGGTCGGCGCGCCCGGCAGCACGCCGGCAAACACCCGCCATCCGCGCTCAAGCAGCGCCTTGGTCAGCAGATTCGCCTGGCCGACATTCGCCCCGGTAATAAACGCGTTCTTCATCCCAACCCCCTGAAATGTACGGGGCGGCCAAAGGCCGCCCCGTTTGAATCCAACTCGAAGAGCTTTTCAGTGTCCGCCGCGGGCCGCTGCCTGCGGGCTGAACATCGCCGGCGTCAGCGGCGTGTTGATGCGCCACCAGTCTTCGCCACGCTCGTTGACCAGATAGCCGGCTTCATACGCCTTGGCGGTCAGATCGTGATAGATCGACGCGCCACGGTGGAAGGTCGCCGATTCCTGTGAGTAGAAATAATTGACGAAGGCCACGCGCCAAAGCTCGCCACGGGCATCGTAGTTGTCAGCCCACAAGGCCATCCAGGTATCTTCGTCGGCGTACAGGCGGCGCTTGCTGTAGATGTGGCGCATGCCGTCTTTCAGGTAACCCTCGACGATCCACACGCGATGCAGCTCATAGCGCACGTAGTCGGGATTGATCGTGTTCGGCTTGATCAGGTCCTTGTACTTGAGCGCCGGATCGTTGACCTTGAAGTTGTGGTACGGAACGAGGACTTCCTTCTTGCCGACCAGCTTCCAGGTGTAGCGCTCGGGCGAGCCGTTGAAGACGTAGTCGTCGTCAACCGTACGCAGACCCGCCGGCGGCACCGGATAGTCGCAGCAGACTTCGGGCGCCTGACGCACGCGGCGGATGCCCGGCTGGTACTGCCAGGACTGCGTCGCGTCCTTGCTGAAGTTGTTCGGCTGATAGCCGACCGCGACAAAGCCCTTGTCGCGTTCCGGCAGCAGGTAACCGCTATAGAAATAGGCATTCTTCGGCTCGGTGTACGAACCGCGCTTGGCCGGATCGTTGCCCGGGTTGAGGGTCATGAACTTGTTGCGACCCCAGGCGATGCTGCCGTTGGAATAGACGTCGGCGATGTCGCAGACCGCCTTCTCGGAATGAGCGCGGTGCGGGTTGATGATGTTCCAGATCGCTTCGGAGCCACTCTGCGGAAACGGATACGGGATCGCGCCGCTGATGCCGGTGGTGCCCAGGCCGTTGTCGACGACTTCCGCAGTCACCGCATTCTTCTTGACCGTGTCGCAGACCCAGTCGCGAAAACCGAAGTCGCGATGCGTGGGATAGACGTTCATCTTGTACGACGACGGATAGAGCTTGAGCAGCGCCTTCTGGCCGTCAGTGAGCTTGTCTTCGTACTGCGCCATGTTCTGCGCGGTGATCGTGTACAGCGGTTTCTCGTCAGCGTACGGGCCTGGCTCGTAGCCGAACTTCTTGGTCATGCCCGGCCATTCGCCGACCCACTTGCCCGAATACTCAGGAATGCCTGATGCGCTGCCAGCGCGCTCGGCGCCCATGCAGGTCAGTTTCGGGCCGTCCAGTTCGGCCGCTTTTTCCGCGGAAACCTTGGCGACGGCTGCCTGCATCGGCAATGCAACGCCGCTGACCAGTACGGCCGTGGCCATGAATACTTTGAACGTCATCATGCTCTCCTCGTAATTTCTCGCAGTTGCTGCACGCCGTTGCCGCTGCTGTGCCGTATTGCCCCTGATGGGGCCAATCGGATCAGTCGTGCGCGCTATCGGCGCCCTTCCCCGGACAATGAATCGACATGGTAAGGCCGGCCCGGTCAGGCGCCTCACCCAAAACGACTAGCCGAACACGCCCTGCCCGGCAGCTTAACCAGTGTGAACCTCGAAGGATTCCTTCGGCGAACCGCATTCCGGGCAGGTCCAGTCGTCCGGCAGGCTGGCAAACGCCGTCCCGGCCGCAATGCCGTGCTCCGGCAGGCCGGCCGCTTCGTCGTAGATGAAACCGCAAATGATGCAAATCCACTTTTTCATGTTGATCAGGTGACAGGTAGCAAGAGAATTACGCCCCGGCGGCTTGATCGCCGCTGAAGCGCGCGATGGAGATTGGTTTTAGAACCGGGGTTCAGGCCGCCTTCTGGGCGGCTTGAACACCGGTACGGATGATCAGCCGATTGATGCGGCGAGCGTTGTGGTGAGTCCACTCGTAATCGATACGACCGTCGCCGTCCGCCAGCGAGGCGTTCGGGTAGCGGCGCATGAACTCCTTGAGCATCAGGCTGCCCTGCACACGGACCAGATAGGTGCCGATGCAGAAATGCGCACCGGCGCCGAACACGATGTTGCCGTCGAGCCGGCGCGTGATGTCGAGTTTGGTCGGGTTTTCCCATTTGACCGGATCGTGCCAGGCCGCCTGGATGTTGACGCCGACCGCCTGACCCTTCTTGATCAGCTGGCCGCCGAACTCGATGTCTTCGGTTGCGAAGCGGAAAAACGGGATCTTGCCGAACGACGCGCAGCGCAGGCATTCGATGATCGCGTTCTCAATCAGCTCCGGCTTTTCCTGGAGCAGCTTGTACTGGTCCGGATTGCTCAGCAGCTGCTGCAGTACGAAGGTATGCAGGTCGGTGGCCGTGTCGGAACCGGCGGTGACCAGCGCGAACACCACCGACAGGATTTCGTGGTCGTCGAGCGACGAGCCGTTGTCGCTGGCACCGACGAGCTGGCCGAAGAAATCATCACCCGGTGTCGGCAGCGCGCGGCGGCGCGCGATCTCCTCACGGAAATACTTGAAGCCCGGCAGCGTGCCCTGCGTCGACGCCTCGCGCTCCTTGGCGCTGAGGTTGATGCGGGTGGACTTGATGATGTTGACCGCAAAGTCGTGGAAGAAATCTTCGGTGTTGGTCGGAACACCGATCATGCGCGCGATCGAGCGTACCGGAATCTTGCTGGCCAGCGCGTCGTAGGCATCGAACTCCTCGGCATCGCCGATCGCATCGAAGCAGCCGACGACCAGATCGCGGATCTTGGCGTCGATCTTGCTCATCACCGGTCGCGAGAATGCCGGCAGCGTCAGACGTCGCAGGCGCAGGTGATCCTGGGTCGACACCGCGAAGAAGCCCTTCTCGAACGAGAAGTCGAAGTCGTTCTTCTGGTCCTCCGGCTTCGGCGGCGGCGCGAGCTCCCAGGCGCCGAAGTTCGGCGTGAAGCGCGTGTCCTTGAGGATCTGGTCGCACAGCGCATGCGTGCTGACGATCCACATCTGCAGATCCTTGTGCCAGGCGATCGGATAATCGCGCATCAGGATCTGCCAGACCGGGTCCGGGTTGCGGATGAAATCCTTCGAGTACGGATTGAAGACCTGGGCGTTGATTTCGACGCGGGCTGCAGTCATGAGTGGCTCCTCGCTTGAGTGGCTGCTCTGCAATTGATCTGTCTTCCTGTCATGCCTGCGCGGGCATGACAAACGTTGCTACAGCTTCTTCAGTAGCGCCGGCAGCACTTCGTTACGCTCAAGCGCAATGCCGGTGAGCATTCCGCGCAGCGCGAGACGCCAGCCGTCGGGATTGATATTCAGATAGTCATCGAGTGCCGCGCGCAGATGGGGCAGCTCCTGCTCGTCACGTTCGTCAAACGCCTTGCGCATCTTGGCCTGCAAAGGTTTGCCATCCGCGCTCGCGGCAACGATGGCCATCGCGCCGGCAGCGGCGCCGATCGCGAGCATCGCGATCGCGTGATGCAGCTGGATGCTTTCGGCCGCGGTGAAACCATGCGGAGCGAGTGCAGCAAGGAATTGCTCGAGGAAGTCGACTTCGACATCCGGGCCAAGGCGGCCCTTGATCAGTTCGTAGAACAGCTGCGGTTCGCGCGAGAAGGAATCGAACAGGCTCTCGGCATAACCGATCGCAACTTCGGCCCAGTGCACGCTGACACCGGTATCCGGTTCCGGCAGACGCCGGCGCAGCGCAACGCGGAATGCGGCGAGGCGCACCAACTCGTCGCGATTGCTGACATGCCGGTACAGCGTCGCCACCGCCACGCCAAGGCGATCCGCGACCTGCTTGAGGGTGACGCCGTCGAGACCGATTTCGATCGCGGCATCGATGATCGCCTGCGCGTTGACACGCGGCGGGCGACCGACGCGAGCCACCTTCAAGGGGCTGTCGACATC
>JALYJV010000128.1 GCA_030775105.1 Pseudomonadota bacterium
GTGCTGCAGTTGCCCGAGCGCATGCGCAGCGATGTGCTGATGCGTATCGCCCGCCTCGACGGCATCCAGCCGCAGGCCCTGCGCGAACTCGACGAGATCATGGAGAAGCAGTTCTCCGGCGGCGGCAATCTGAAGGCCTCCAGCGTCGGCGGCGTCAAGGTCGCGGCGACGATTCTCAACCTGATGGATACGACGGCCGAACAGATCATCATTGGCAAGATCGGCGAAGTTGATCAGGATCTCTCGCAGCGCATCCAGGACCTGATGTTCGTCTTCGACGATCTGGGTCTGATCGACGACCGCAGCATCCAGACCTTGTTGCGCGATGTGCCTGGCGAAGTGCTCGGTCTGGCGCTCAAGGGTGCAGAGCCCAAGGTCAAGGACAAGATTCTCAAGAACATGTCGGCCCGCGCGAGCGAGATGCTGATCGAGGACATGGAAGCCAAGGGGCCGGCCAAGGTGTCGGATGTCGAAGCGGCACAGAAGGAAATTCTCGCCACTGCGCGTCGCCTGGCGGACGCCGGCACGATCGTGCTCGGTGGCAAGGGTGAGGAGATGGTCTGATGGGCGAGATGATGGCCGACACGATCTCGAACATCGTTGCCAATACGGCAAGCGAAGCCACAATCGTTCCCGCAGAGCGCAGCGCGAACCTGATGCGCTGGCAGATTCCGAGCTTTGATGCACCGCCGGCGCTGGAGGGTGGCCTGCACACCGCGGCGCATCTCGACGAGATCGAATCCGCTGCCTACCAGGAAGGTATACAGCGCGGTCACGTCCAAGGCTACGCCGAAGGTCAGCGCCAGGCGCAGCAGGAAACCGAACGTCTGCGCGCGCTGATCGAACATATCCAGCGTCCGCTGGCGCAGCTCGATGAAGAGATTGAACGGGCGATGCTCGAAACCGCCTGCGCCATTGCGCGGCGCCTGACGATGGCCGAGCTGAGCCTGCGGCCGGAACTGATCGAAACCCTGGTCCGTACCGCGCTTGCCGCCCTGCCACCGTACGTGCGCGAAATCCGTCTGCGCATGAACGCCGACGATGCCGCGTTCATCGGCAGCCGTCCGGGAATGCAGGCCAATGGACAGGGCTTTCACATCGTGGCCGATGCGAGCCTGCAGCGTGGCGATTGCCGCATCAGCACCGACTCTACCCAGCTCGACGCACGTCTCGACACGCGGCTGGATGCGATGCGCGTGGTGCTGGCCGCCGAAAACCTGTGAACCCGTTCGCCGCCCGCGCCAATCAACGCTTGGGTGAGCGCCTGCGCGAGCAGGCCGGCCAGGTGGTGCAGGCGCCGGACTTCGGCGTCGAGGGTCAGCTGCGCCGCGTTGTCGGATTGACGCTGGAAGCGGTCGGTTGCCCGCTCGCCCTGGGTGCGCGTGCGCGCATCATCAATCCGGACGGCGCGACGATCGAGGCCGAAGCTGTCGGTTTTTCCGGTGAGCGTGTTTTCCTGATGCCTTCCGGCGACATGCAGGGCCTGCAGCCGATGGCGCGCGTCGTGCCGATGGGGCATAGCGCCGAAGTGGCTGTCGGTGATGCCGTGCTCGGTCGTGTTCTCGATGGCGAGGGTCAGCCGATCGATGGCCGCGGTCGCCTGTCCTGCACGGCACACATGCCGCTGCACGGACGGCCGCTCAATCCGCTGGCACGCGAGCCGATTTCGCAGCCGCTGGATGTCGGCGTTCGCGTCATCAACAGTTTGCTGACGGTCGGGCGTGGACAGCGCCTCGGCCTGTTTGCCGGTACCGGTGTCGGCAAATCGACGCTGCTCGGCATGATGACGCGCTTCACCCAGGCCGACGTCATCGTCGTCGGCCTGATCGGCGAGCGCGGTCGTGAAGTCCGCGAATTTCTCGATCAAAGCCTCGGACCCGAAGGCATGCGCCGCGCCTGCGTCGTCGCCACCCCGGCCGATCGTTCACCGCTGCAACGCCTGCGCGCTGCCTATACCGCAACCACGATCGCCGAATACTTCCGCGATCAGGGCCGGCATGTGCTGCTGCTGATGGATTCGCTGACACGCTTTGCCCAGGCCCAGCGCGAGATCGGCCTCGCCATCGGCGAGCCGCCGACGACGCGCGGCTATCCGCCATCGGTGTTCGCACGCCTGCCCAAGCTGGTCGAACGCGCCGGCAACAGCCTCGACGGTCGCGGCTCGATCACCGCGTTCTACACCGTGCTGACCGAAGGCGACGATCCGCAGGATCCGATTGCCGACGCCGCGCGCGGCATTCTGGATGGACACATCGTGCTGTCGCGCGCGATCGCCGATTCCGGCGTGTATCCGGCGGTGGATATCGAACCGTCGATTTCGCGCGTGATGCACGACATTGTCGATCCTCAGCACCGTGCGACGGCGCGCCAGTTCCGCGCCCTGTTCTCGGCTTACCAGCGCAACCGCGACCTGATCGCGATCGGTGCCTATCAGAACGGTGCCGATCCGCGGGTCGATGCGGCCATCGCGCAATGGCCGCGCATCGAGGAATTTCTCCGCCAGGACGTCAAGCAGTCCGCCAGCTTGCGCGACAGCATTGATGATCTGCATCGTTTGATGGGTTGAGTAAGAACGCATGGCGCAATCGATGTCACAGCGGATCGAACCCCTGCAGCAGCTTGCGAAGACCCGCGAGGATCAGGCTGCATGCCGGCTGAGCGAGGCCCAGCGCCGGCTCGAGGAACGTGAGGCGCGGCTTCGCGAGCTCTCCGGGTTCTGCCTCGAGTACGAGCCGCGCGCAACGGTCACCAGTACCCAGCTGCTGTTGAACGCCCGCCTGTTCGTCACCCGCCTGCGTGAAGCCGAAGCCTTCCAGAGCCAGCTGACGCAGCAGGCCCGCGTTGAACTGGAGGCCGAGCGCAAGCGCTGGCTGCAAAGGCATCGTGAGACCAGCACCCTCGATCAACTGGCCGACGTCTATCGGGATCGCGAAGGCCAGATCGAACGCCGACGCGGACAGCGCGTGCTCGACGACCATGCGCTGCGCCAGCATCAGGCCGGTGACGCCGGCGAACCGCGTTGAATTCCGCGATGCCGACATCTGCTGCCAGTGTTTCGATGCCGGCGTTATCGACGTCTTCGGCAAAACCGTCAGTGCAAGCGCCGGGTGCGGTCGTACCCGCTGCCTTCGAGGCCATGCTGTCGGCCACCGGCATTCCGCTGATGACGGCTGAGTCGGCGGCGCCGATGCAGCCGGAGTCGATGGAGCCTGCAGAAATCGACGAAGCCGCTGCAGAAGCGACCGATGAGGCGGCAGGCGAGTCGATTCCGCTACTGGCCACCTGGATGCAATGGATGCGTCCGCTGGATGTGGTCGCGCCGAAGTCATTGGGGCAGGTGGGCAGCGGTGGCCCCGCGCTTGCCGATCCGGCGCTGCCTGCGCAGGCCAAGGTCTTGAATACGACGGCGCTGGTGCTCGGTGCGCTGCCCCAGACCAAGGCTGCTGTTGAACCTCAGATCCAGACAGACACCGAAGGTCCGGCAGAGGCGTTGGCGGAGCCAGGCGTGCCGGAAACGCCGATCGCATCGAGTCCGGCGACATTCGCCGCAATGCTCAAGGCCGTCGATACGGGTACGGCGCTGCCCGTCGTGATGCCGGATGCGGCACCGTCCGCGCCGTTGACGCCGCAACTGCCGCAGCTTTCGTCGAGTGCTCCGCATCCGCAGGCGCCGGTCGCCCCACCGCCGGGCCTGATCAATACGCAGCACGCAGAGTGGACCCGGCAACTGGGTGAGCGCATCGCCTGGTCGGTCGATGAGCAGCAGGATGCGGTCATCGAGCTGCATCCGGCAGAGCTGGGCAGCCTGAGCGTGCGCGTCGAGATGCGCGGCAACGATGCGCAGGTGACGATCATCGCCGCGAGTTCGGCAGCGCGCGACATGCTGCAGCAGTCATTGCCGCAGCTGCGCGAGTTGCTGTTGGTGCAGGGGCTGAACCTTTCACGCGCGCAGGTCGAGCGACCCAGCCAGGCCAACGGTTCCGGCCAGTCGCAAGCCGAAAACGGATCGCGTGAGCGCGGCGGTGGCCGTGGCCGGCGTCAGGTCAGCAGTCTGCTGCTGGTCGACGCCTACGCCTGACGTGCCGGGCGGTGCCCGGCTTTCAGGGTGGCATCTCGATACACCGTGCGCGTTGCGCACGGCACTCGATGCGAACGGTGTGTTTTTGGCCGACTGGAAAAATCTCCGTTCGTCTCGAGTGCCGGGCGCGCAGTGCACGGTGTATCAAGAGACCACAGCGCATAGCGGGGCGGCGTTCTTCGATACGGCCTTGGAGTAGGCGGCGCGAACGGGATCGAACAGGCGCCAGAATTCCGTCGGCGTCTTCGCATAAACAGCCGCCGGTTTTCCGACCCGGCCCCACGAACCGGCCATAAGCCTTGAGTTTGCTGGCTTTCACGCATCGCTCCGGTGGTGATCGGACGGGAACAGGAATTGCTCGGAGGGGATCAGACCCTTTCCACGAGCCCACCCGATGGCCCAGTCAAAAGCCGATGCGATCGCCGACGAAGATTCCGCTCCTGTCGTCAAGGCAGCCAGTGCCACCGGCAAGAGGGGCGGTATAGGCCTGATCATTGGCGCGGTCATCCTGTCGATCTCGGCCAGCGCCGGCATTTCCTGGTTCTTCTCGCAACAGGCCCAGAAGGCGAGCCAGGCACATGCGGGCGAGGCGGGTGAGGCCGTCGAGATCGAAACGCCGAAATCTCCGCCGCTTTACCAGACGATGGAGCCGGCCTTCGTCGTCAATCTCGATGCGCCTGATCAGGGACGGTTCCTGCAGGTGCAGATCGAACTGATGGCGCGCGACTCGTCGTCGCTTGAAGCCGCCGCCCGTTACAACCCGCGCATCCGCAACGCGCTGCTGTTGCTCATGGCTCAGCAGCGGGTTGCCGATCTCGGCACGCGTGAGGGCAAGGAGAAGCTCCAGGCCGGCGTGCTCGCCGAGATCCAGACCATCCTCAAGGAAGAGACCGGCAGTCCCGGTGTGGAAGCCGTCTATTTCTCCAGCTTCGTCATGCAGTGAGCCGACGACCATGAGCAGTGAACTGCTGTCGCAAGATGAAATCGATGCCCTGCTGCACGGCGTCGACAACGGCAAGGTCGACACCACGGCAACGCCGGCGGCACCGGGCGAGGCGCGCTCCTTCGATTTCACCTCGCATGACCGCATCATTCGCGGTCGCATGCCGACGCTGGAAATGATCAACGAGCGTTTCGCGCGCCTGTTCCGGATCTCCCTGTTCAACATGCTGCGCCGCACGCCGGAGTTGACCGTCGTCGGCATCGAGACCCACAAGTTTTCTGAGTACACCCATTCACTGTTCGTGCCGACCAGCCTGAGCCTGATCCGGGTCAAGCCGCTGCGCGGTACGGCGCTGTTCGTGTTCGAACCGCGCCTGGTCTTCACCGTCGTCGAGAATTTCTTCGGTGGCGATGGCCGTCTCAATACCAAGATCGAAGGTCGCGAATTCACGCCGACCGAGATGCGCGTGATCCAGCTGCTGCTCAAGCAGGCGTTCGCCGACCTGCAGGAGGCCTGGAGCCCGGTGATGGCGATGGAGTTCGAGTACATCAATTCCGAGGTCAATCCGCATTTCGCGAACATCGTCTCGCCGAGCGAGATCGTCGTCGTGTCCAAGTTCAAGATCGAACTCGAAGGCGGTGGAGGTCATCTGCACGTGACCTTCCCGTACTCGATGATCGAGCCGATCCGTGAACTGCTCGATGCCGGCATCCAGTCGGATCGCGGCGGCAAGGACGAGCGCTGGGCGTCGCTGCTGCGCGAGCAGATCCCGAACGTCGAAGTCGAAGTCGCCAGCGAACTGCTGCGCACGACGATCAGCCTGCGCCAGCTTGCCCAGCTCAAGGCTGGCGATGTCATTCCCGTGAATCTGCCCAAGGTCCTCGATCTATGCGTCGAGCAGTTGCCGCTGTTCCGCGGCACCTTCGGCGAGGCCAACGGCCACAACGTCATCCGCATCGGCGAGCCGGTGCAACGCCAGCAATACCCACAGTCCGCTCACCGAGAGGCCGCATGAACACTCCCGCAACCTTGTCTGCATCTGACGTCGCCCAGGCCAACGCCAACCGCGGCCAGAACAGCGGTGACGTCAATCTGGATGTCATCCTCGACGTGCCGGTCACGCTGTCGATGGAAGTCGGCCGTGCACGCGTGCCGATCCGCAACCTGCTGCAGCTCAACCAGGGCTCGGTCGTCGAACTCGAACGCGCAGCGGGAGAGCCGCTGGATGTCTATGCCAACGGCACGCTGATTGCGCATGGCGAGGTCGTCGTCGTCAACGAGAAGTTCGGCATCCGCCTGACCGATGTCGTCAGCCCGGCCGAGCGCATCCGTAAACTGAAATGAACACGGTGCCGGTCAGTGCCGCGCCGTCGATCGCCGGCGGCGCCCTCGAAATGGTGCTCAGCCTGCTGATCGTGCTGGCAGTGATGTTTGCGCTGGCCTGGCTGCTCAAGCGCGTGCAGGGTGCGCGCGGCAGCAACGCCGGTGCGCTGCAGGTGCATGCCGGCGTCGCATTGGGCGCGAAGGAGCGGGTGGTCTGGCTGGAAGCCGGCGGCAAGCATTTCCTGCTCGGCGTCAGCGCCAACGGCGTCAACCTGATCCACCGCTACGACGAAGCGCCGCCGTTGCCGGAGCGGCCGACGATGACGATGCCGCCGCTGGCGCGCGCGTTCTCGAGCTGGCTCGACGAAGCCATGAAGAAGAAACCGCAATGAGGGCCTTTCTCGCGCTGGTGCCCGGCATTGTCCTCGGCATCCTGCCGGATGCGGCGTTCGCCGCTGCCGGTCTGCCGACGCTGACCGCGACACCGGCTGCTGGTGGGTCCACCGAATACAGCCTGAGCATCCAGACCCTGCTGGTGATGACCGGCCTGAGCCTGCTGCCGGCGCTGCTGCTGTCGATGACGGCCTTCCTGCGCATCATCGTCGTCCTCGGCTTGCTGCGGCAGGCGCTCGGTACCGGTCAGACGCCGACCAACCAGATTCTGTTGGGCCTGGCGCTGCTGCTGACCTTCTTCGTCATGAGCCCGACGCTGGACCGTGTCTATGCCGAAGGTGCCCAGCCTTATCTCGACGGCAAGATGGAATTCAAGCCTGCGCTCGAAGCCGGCGCCAAGCCGCTGCGTCAGTTCATGCTCGCGCAGACCCGTGAAGCGGACCTGATGACCTTCGCGCGGATTGCGGAACAGGGGCCGTACGCAACGCCGGACGACATCCCGTTCAGTGTGCTCGCCGCCTCGTTCATGACCAGCGAGCTGACGACGGCGTTCCAGATCGGCTTCCTGCTGTTCATCCCGTTCGTGATCATCGATCTGGTGGTGTCCAGCGTGCTGATGAGCATGGGCATGATGATGCTGTCGCCGATGCTGATCTCGCTGCCGTTCAAGCTGATGCTGTTCGTGATGGTCGACGGCTGGTCGCTGGTGATGGGCACGCTCGCGGCGAGCTTCCAGATATGACGCCGGAAAGCGTCCTGACGATCGGCTACGAAGCGCTGACGCTGGCGCTGATGCTCGGTGCGCCGCTGCTGCTGACGGCGTTGACGGTCGGCGTGCTGGTCGGCGTGTTCCAGGCCGCGACCCAGATCAACGAAATGACCCTGTCGTTCATCCCCAAGCTGCTGTCGATGGCGGCAGTGCTGGCCATCACCGGCCCCTGGATGTTGCAGCTGCTGACCGAATACACCCGGCGGCTGGTCGAGAACATTCCTTCGCTGATCGGCTGACGATCAGTCTTCCGACATGCCTACGACCTCCGTTCGTGTCGAGTGCCGTGCCGCAGGCACGGTGTATCGAGACATTGGCGCGATGGTGATGGCATCTCGATACACCGCGCTGGCGCGCGGCACTCGATGCGAACGGATGTTTGTTGCAGCTTCGACGAAAGAAGCTCCGGTGGTGGTCAAGCCATGATCGAGTTCAGCGATGCAAGCTTGCTTGGCCTGGTCCAGCAGTACTTCTGGCCGTTCCTGCGTATCGGTGCGGTGTTCATGCTGGCGCCGGTCGTCGGTGCGCGCAATGTGCCGGTGCGCATCCGCATCAGTCTTGCCGTGCTGATCACGCTGATCATCGCGCCGCTGCTGCCGGCACCGACGCCGATGCCAATGTTCGAATCGGCCTGGTGGCGGACGATGTTCGAGCAGCTGGCGATCGGCCTGTGCATGGGCTTCGTACTGCTGCTGGTTTTCGAGGCGATCGTTCTCGGCGGTGAAATGATTGCGTACAGCATGGGGCTGTCCTTCGCCCAGCTCGCCGATCCGCTGCGCGGCGTCAGCACGCCAGTGGTTGGCCAGTTCATGCTGATCCTGACCACGCTGCTGTTTCTCAGCATGGGTGGGCATTTGATCCTGATCGATCTGCTGGTGCGTTCGTTCACCAGCCTGCCGGTCGGCAGCGGCGGTTTCGGCGGCGAGCAGCTCGGCATCCTGCTCGGCTACAGCGCGATGCTGTTCTCCGGCGGCCTGCTGCTCGGTCTGCCGGTGGTGACTGCGCTGCTGGTCGCCAATCTTTCTCTCGGCGTGATCGGGCGCTCGGCACCCTCGCTGAATCTCTTCGCAGTCGGTTTCCCGGTCACGCTGGTGGCTGGGCTGCTGCTGATGCGTGCCGGCCTGCCGGCGATGGCCGAACAGGTCGGCCTTCTGCTCGATGGCGCCTGGGTCGTGATCGCCCAGCTGACTGGAGCAGCAGCGCCGTGAGTGCCCAGGAGAAAACTGAACGCCCCACAGCCAAACGACAGCGCGAGGCACGCGAACGTGGCGAGGTGCCGCGCTCGCGCGAACTGGCGTCGCTGGCCGGTGTTGGCGCCGGCGTGCTGACCCTGCTTGCGGTGGCCGGCAGCGTCGGGAACGGTGCGGCCGAATGGTTCCGCACCGCACTGACTTTCGATGCCGCAATGCTGCGTGATCCGGCGCAGATGCTCGAGCGTTTCGGGGGATTCGGCGTGCAGGCCCTGTGGCTGGTCGCGCCGCTGCTGGCGACGGCGGTGGTCGTCGCATTGTTGGCACCGGCTGTGCTCGGCGGCTGGAATTTGTCGGTCAAAGCGCTTGCGCCTGACTTCGGCCGCAGCAATCCGCTCAAGGGCATTGGCCGGATGTTTTCCTCGAATTCACTGGCCGAGTTGATCAAGGCGGTGCTCAAATCGACCGTGCTCGGTGCGATCGCGGTGATCTACGTGCTCGGTCGATCCGACGAACTGAAGATGCTTGGTCGTGAGGCCCTGCAACCGGCGCTCGCGCATGCGATGGATCTGGCCTTTGGCTGCCTGATCTGGCTCTGCGGTGGCCTGTTGCTGATTGCACTGATCGATGCGCCGTGGCAGCTGTGGTCGTACAGCAAGAAGCTGCGCATGTCGCGACAAGAAGTGCGTGACGAGCACAAACAGTCGGAAGGCAATCCCGAGGTCAAGGGCCGCATCCGCCGCATGCAGCAGGAGATTGCCAATCGCCGGATGATGGAAAAGCTGCCGACGGCGGATGTGGTCATTCTCAACCCGACGCACTACGCCGTGGCGCTGAAGTATGAGGCCGGCAAGATGCGCGCGCCGACGCTGATCGCCAAGGGCCGCGACCTGATGGCGCAGGCGATCCGCGAGAAGGCCAAGGAACTGAAGATCCCGATGGTGTCGGCCCCACCGCTGGCGCGTGCGCTGTATCGCAGCGGTGAACTGGACAAGGAGATTCCGGTCGCGCTGTACGCAGCAGTGGCGCAGGTGCTGACTTACATCTACCAGTTGCGCCAGGCGATTGCCGGTGCGCAGCCGAAGCCTCCGGTCATCGGCGATGTGCCGGGTGGCGAGCCGGATCCGGAGTAGGAGGACAGCGCTGAAAAGGCGCCCCTCACCCTGGCC
>JALYJV010000129.1 GCA_030775105.1 Pseudomonadota bacterium
GGACCTGATCCTGTCGCTGAATCCGAAACCGGGTGCCGCATTGGCTGCGCCGGCGCAGGCAGTGATTCCGGATGTCACCGTCAGCGGCCGTCGTGGTGCATGGCTGGTGCAACTGAGCAACCAGCGCATGCCGCGCCCGCGCATCAACCGCATGTACGAGCGGTCGGTGTCGCAGTCGAACTGCTCGCCGGCGCTGCGCGAGCAATTGCAGGAAGCGCGCTGGCTGGTGCGTGGCCTGGAGATGCGCCACGACACCCTGCTGCGCACCGCACGCGCGATCTTCGAGCGCCAGGTGCAGTTCCTCGAGCGTGGTGAAGTCGGCATGGCGCCGCTGACCCTGCACGAGATTGCCGACGCCATCGGCATGCACGAGTCGACGATCTGTCGCGTCACGTCACAGAAGTGGGTGCAGACGCCGTGGGGCATTTACGAACTCAAGGCCTTCTTCCCATCGCTGATTGCCGGACGTTCGTCCGGCGAAGCTGAAGTGTCCGGCACAGCGGTCAAGGCGATGATCCGCAAGATCCTCAACGAAGAGAACGCGCGTGCGCCGCTGTGCGATGGCGACATCACCGCGATCCTCGCGCGCAATGGCGTCCATGTTGCGCGTCGCACCGTCGCCAAGTATCGCGAAGCGATGCACATCGCATCGGCGAAGGAGCGTAGCGAGCGTCCGCGTGTATCGCGCATCAACGTCAAAAGCTAGTCGCTGCACATCAACCACAACCAGCACGGTGAAATCATGATCAAGATAAACATGGTTCAGACCCAGAATCCGATCGCAGCGCATGCTGCCGTGCTCGCACGGGAGCAGGCCAATGTCTGAGTGCCGCGTCCTGCTGATCGATGGCGATATCGAACGTGCCGAGAGTCTGCGCTCGGTTCTGGAGTTCATCGACTACCGCGCCGTTGTCGTCCACGCTGCCGATGAAATCGACCTGCATGCGGTGCGGACTGCAGACTGGATGGCGATCATCGTCGGCAAGGCCGAAGGCGATTCCATCACCGCATTCGTCAACTGGCTCCGCCGCGACCGCATGCACCCACCGCTGCTGGTGCTGCAGCCGTACTACGAGTCAGTGCAGGCGAAGTGCAAGCTCGACAGCAGCGCGTGCCTGATGCTGGAAACGCCGGTGCGCTACAGCCAGCTCAACGAGCTGCTGAACCGCGCGGGCCGGCTCAATCCCGAACAGGTCGTGCGTGCGCCCGCGCTCAGCGGACCGACCGGACAGTCGGGCGCGGTTCGCCGTCTGCGCAAGATGATCGAGCAGGTCGCGAGCTTCGACACCACGGTGCTGGTCACCGGCGAGTCGGGTACCGGCAAGGAAGTCGTTGCACGCGCGATCCACGAGCAGTCGAGCCGCAGGGATCGTCCGTTCGTCGCCGTGAACTGCGGTGCGATTCCACACGAGTTGCTCGAAAGCGAGCTGTTCGGCCATGAGAAGGGTGCCTTCACCGGTGCGATCACGGCGCGTCGCGGTCGCTTCGAGATGGCCGATGGCGGCACGCTGTTTCTCGACGAGATCGGCGACATGCCGCTGCCGATGCAGGTCAAGATCCTGCGCGTGCTGCAGGAGCGCAGCTACGAACGCGTCGGCTCCAACCGCAGTTCGCACTGCGATGTGCGCATCATCACCGCGACGCACCGCAATCTGGAAGAGGCGATCACCAAGGGCACGTTCCGCGAGGACCTGTTCTATCGCCTGAATGTGTTCCCGATCGAGATGCCGCCGCTGCGCGAGCGCCTCGAGGACCTGCCGATGCTGGTCGACGACCTGACCAGGGCCCTCGAACGCGGCGGTCGCGGCAAGGTGCGTCTGGCGCCGGATGCGATCAACGCGCTGCGCCGCTATCACTGGCCTGGCAATGTGCGTGAACTGTCGAACCTGATCGAACGCCTCGCCGTGCTGCATCCGCAGCAGGCGGTCGGCGCGGCTGAACTGCCGGAGCGCTATCGCGTTGCGGTGCCGGGCAAGGCGACGGACGATTCGATGATGTACGAAGCCACGCAGATGATCTCTTCGGCTGGCAGCGTGGTGGCTCCGATCAGCGCAGCGTCGGTTGATGCTGAAGTGAATGTTGCGGCCCAGCTGGTCGAATCGAAGATCGCAGCGCTGCCGGCGGACGGCGTCAACCTCAAGGATCACATCGAAGGCATCGAACTGTCGCTGATCCGCCAGGCCATGCTGCAGGCCGGCGGTGTCGTCGCCCATGCGGCGAAGCTGCTCTGCACGCGTCGCACCACGCTGGTCGAGAAGCTGCGCAAGTATGGGCTGACGCGCGAGGATGTCGACGAGCCACAAAGCGCGTACAACTGAGGAAGCCGCGCTCACCCGGTAAACCTGCGACTTCTGCCGGGAATCATTCAACTCGGAGACACAGGCCTCCGTTCGCATCGAGTGCCTGCGAAGCAGGTGTATCGAGATGCCGCTACTGCAGCGCAGGTGTCGCTTCTGCGACACCCTCGATACACCGCGCAAACGCGGCACTCGATACCAGCGGAGAGGTGTCAATGCTTGAACCGAAAAGCGCTGTAGCGTGCCTACGGGTAGCGATCAGTGTGGGCGCGACCTTCGGCCGGCACTGGCGCAGATTCATCACTGGTCTCAGACTTCAGCCGAACTGACGCGATTTCGTGCCAGATTGTCGGGGGATAATGTTGGCCAGCAAACTCAGCAAGTCGCAAGTCGCCGTCATGACCTGGATGGGCCAGGGCTGGAAGGCCTACGTCGCCCGCGGCACGCGCGTGGAAGTCAACGGTCACCCGGTGTGCACCACGGCAACCATGGCCTCACTGGAAAAGCTCGGATTCGTCAGCAAGCTGGGTGCCGCCGCGTGGGAAGTCACTGACGCCGGCCGGTCCTGGCGTTCGGCGTAGTCAATCAGTGAACGCCTGCGCCAGCAGCTCATAGCTGCGCAGGCGCTCGGCGTGGCCGTAGAGATTGGTGACGACCATCACCTCGTCTGCGCCGCAGTTCCCGGCAAGTTGCTCGATCGCATCGCGCACCTGCGCGGGCGTGCCGATCACGGTGCGACTGCGGTACTCGCGCACGGCCTCGCGCTCGAAGGCGCTGTAGTTGTAGTTGCTCGCCGTCTCCGGACTCGGCAACGGCAGGAATTCGCCGCGGCGGATGCGCAGCCACGCGAGATCCATCGTCGTTGCCAGATGATCAGCTTCCTCGGCAGTTTCCGCACAGACCACAGCAACGCCCAGCACTGCGCTCGGTCGCTGGAACTGCGCGGACGGCTTGAAGCTTTGCCGGTATGCGTTGAACGCCGGGCCCGCCGGTTCCGGACTGAAATGACTGGCAAAGCTGTAGCCCATGCCGAGCGTGCCGGCCCACTGCGCGCTGGCTCCGCTGGAGCCGAGCAGCCAGATCGGCGGCATCGGTGCGTCGTGCGGCACCGCCAGCACCTGGCGGAACGGATGACCCGGCGGAAATTCACGGTCGCCGCAGAAGGCCTGCAGCTCGGCGAGTTGCGCAGTGAAATCGTGACCATCGGAGGCGCGCAGCGCGCGGCTCGCCGATTGATCCGATCCCGGCGCACGACCCAGTCCCAGATCGATGCGCCCCGGATGCAGCGCCGCCAGCGTGCGGAAGGTTTCCGCGACCTTCAGCGGCGTGTGGTTGGGCAGCATGATGCCGCCGGCACCGATGCGGATCTGCGTGGTCGCACTGGCGACATGGCCGATCAGGATCTCCGGCGCCGAACTGGCGACGCTCGGCATGCTGTGGTGCTCGGCGAACCAGTAGCGGACATAGCCGAGACGCTCTGCCAGTCGTGCGAGATCGACCGTGCGGCGCACTGCGACTGCTGCGCTGGTGCCTTCCGGCACTGGCGCGAGATCGAGGACTGAAAGTGGGAGTTTCGAGGTCATGCCGATTGGCGAAACAGTCCGTACTGAAATTGCTGAGAAGCCCCCGCAGGGGTGAGATGCGTTTCGATCAAACTTTCCATCAGCGTGAAGCGAGGTCCGAGGACGGTCTGTATGGCTGCGGCATCGTATCGGGAAACAGCGAGACCGCTGCATTTCTCGGGCCCCTGCAGGCCGAAGGTTGCCAGCACCAGGTACCCGCCTGGCCTCAAGGCGCGGTGCAGCTGGGCAAGATAGGCCTCGCGTTCCGCAGCGGTGGCCATGAAATGAAAAACGGCACGGTCATGCCAGACGTCGTAAGCGTGCTCCGGCAAGACCACGCTGGTGATGTCGCCTGTAATCCAGGTGAGCGCAGACGCTTTGTCGCCGATGCGCAATCGGCTGGCTTCCAGAGCCGCTTGCGAAAGGTCCAAGACCGTCAATGAACGGTAGCCGCGCGCGATGAGATCATCGGGAAGTGTTGATTCCCCGCCGCCGATGTCGATCACAGACGCCGATTCGGCGGGCGCCACCTGTGAAATCAGGCGCAGCGAAGTTTCCAGGTGCGGGCGATACCAGCTGACCGCATCGTGAGCCTTCGTCCGATAGACCTGCTCCCAGTGCGCCTCGGCAGTTGGAGTTGACATGATCGTGCACTCGTTGGTTAGAAGTAAGGGGTCGGAGTACATATTCCCTGTAATTGCGGCATCTCGATACACCTGCTTCGCAGGCACTCGATGCGAACGGGGGTTTGTGTATCAGATAGGCCGAGAATGCGCTAACGCTTTACGGCCCTGCCGCTCGCCAGCCTATACAGGCCTGGTAACACCAGCAGCGTGAGCAAGGTCGACGACAGGATGCCGCCGATCACGACGGTTGCCAGCGGGCGCTGCACTTCGCTGCCGATGCCGGAGTTGAACGCCATCGGCACGAAGCCGAGCGCGGCGACGAGTGCGGTCATCAACACCGGTCTCAGACGCGTCAGTGCGCCTTCGGTGATCGCCTCATCGAGGCTGCGACCTTCTTCGCGCAGCTTGCGGATGAAGCTGACCATGACCAGGCCGTTGAGCACCGCAACGCCGGACAGTGCGATGAAGCCGACACCGGCGCTGATCGACAGCGGGATGCCGCGCGCCAGCAGTGCAAGCACGCCGCCGGTCAGCGCCAGTTGTACGCCGCTGAAGATCAGCAGCGCATCCTTGATCGAGCCGAACGCCATGAACAGCAGGCCGAGGATCAGCGCCAGCGTCAGCGGCACGACGATCATCAGGCGCCGGCTGGCCGACTGCAGCTGCTCGAAGCTGCCGCCATAGTCCAGCCAGTAGCCGGCGGGCAGGGCGACTTCGGCGTTGACGCGTCGCTGTACTTCAAGCACGACGCTGCCGAGGTCGGTGCCGCGCACATTGGCGGTGACCACCACGCGACGCTTGCCCTGCTCGCGATTGATCTGGTTCGGCCCCGGTGCGATCACCACATCGGCCACTTCCTGTAGCGGCACGTATCCGCCATCCGGCAGCGGCACTGTGAGCTGCTCCAGGGTCTGCGGATCGGCGCGCATCGCGTCAGGCAGGCGCACGACGATCTCGTAGCGACGGTCGCCGTCATACAGCAGCCCGGCATCGCTGCCACCGAACGCAGTGGCCACAACGGCCTGAACGTCATGCACCGAGATGCCGTAGCGCGCCAGCATCTCGCGTCGCGGTGTCACACTCATCATCGGCAGGCCGGTGGTTTGCTCGGTCTTGACGTCTGACGCTCCGGACACCCGCGACAACACCTGCTCGATGCGCTCGGCCTGTTCGTTGAGGATGTCGAGATCGTCGCCGTAGACCTTGACCGCCAGATCGGCACGAACGCCGGAGATCAGCTCGTTGAAGCGCATCTGGATCGGCTGGGTGAACTCGTAGTTGTTGCCTGGGACGCGCGTGACTGCCGTCTCAAGTTCAGCGACCAGCTGATTCTTCGGCTTGCGCGGGTCGGGCCATTCGCTGCGGTCCTTGAGGATGATGATGGTGTCCGTGACCGAGGGCGGCATCGGATCGGTCGCCACTTCCGCCGTGCCGATCTTGGAAAACACCTGCTCGACTTCGGGGAGTTTGCGGATCTCCGCTTCGAGTGCGATCTGCATGCCGACGGATTGCGTCAGTGACGTGCCGGGGATACGCAGCGCATGCAGCGCGATATCGCCTTCGTCGAGACCCGGAATGAACTCGCTGCCCATGCGCGTTGCGAGCCCGCCGCAGATCACGACGAGGACTGCTGCGGCAATGGCGACAGGCGTGCGCAAGCGCAGCGCCGCTGTCAACAACGGCGTGTAGATGCGGACGGCGGCCAGCATCACCGGATTGCGGCGTTCGCTGATTCGGCCACTCAGTGTCAGCGCCACCGCGGCAGGCACAAAGGTCAGCGACAGCACCATCGCGGCAAGGAGTGCCATGACGACGGTGATCGCCATCGGCTGGAACATCTTGCCTTCAACACCGGTCAGCGCGAACAGCGGCAGATACAC
>JALYJV010000130.1 GCA_030775105.1 Pseudomonadota bacterium
CCCCTGTGCGTGCAGGGCCCGCACCGCCGCTAGCGCGCCAGCGAACAAGGGGGCTTCCGCACCCCCGCCGGTCACCCACTGCTTGCGATACCCCTCAAGCAATCCGCGCAGCTTCTCGACCTCGATCTCGGGATAGAGAATCTGCAGGCATTCGTTGAGACCGAGGCCGATCAACACGCGAATGTCCTCGTCCTGGCGCGGCGGCAGTTGCAGACCGAGGATCGCCTGCTGCATCGCGCCGACGATCTGCTGCGCAGAATCGGCCAGCGTCCCGTCCCAGTCGAAAATCAGCAGCTTGTACGGCTGCAAGGAAATCTCAACGCCCACGCGGCAGGTTCTCCAGCACTTCGCGCAACTCGTCGGTCATCGCTGCGCTGATCAGCAGCTTGCGGAAATCACCCTGCGCCGGCAGTGCGAGAAAATGCGAATGCAGGAACATGCGCTTGAGGCCCAGCTCCTTTAGCGCGCGGTTGTCCTCACGCTCGCCGTACTTGTCGTCGCCGGCGACCGGATGGCCCAGCGCCGCAGCATGCACACGGATCTGGTGAGTACGCCCGGAGAAGATCTGCACCTCGCAGAGCACCGCATTGCGGTAGCGCTGGCGTGGCGAGAAGCGCGACTTCGACGCCTTGCCGTCTTCCTGGTCATCGTCGGCGATGCGCATCCGCGATTCGCCGCTGGCAATCCGGCTCTTGACCAGCGCTTCGTCGACATCGCGGTCTTCGCCGCGCCAGGCACCCGTCAACAACGCGAAGTAGCGCTTGTCCGCCTCGCCATGCTTGAACGCGCGCTGGGCGCGCAACAACGCCGGACGGCTTTTGGCCAGCAGCAGCACGCCGCTGGTGTCACGGTCGAGGCGATGGCACAGCTCGAGGAACTCATAGCGCTGCCAGGCCCGGGCAGCCTCGATGACGCCGTACTTGATGCCGCTGCCGCCATGCGCGGCCAATCCGGCCGGCTTGCAGATGGCCAGATAATGTTCATCTTCATGAACGATGGCATCGCGCAGACGTTTGAGCACGGCGTCCGGCGGACGCACGGTTTCGCTCTTCTCGGGTTCAGTCACTGGCGGGATGCGGACCTCTTCGCCAAGTGTCAGTTTCCGTTCAGGTTTTGCCCGCCCACCATTGACCCGGACCTGGCCTGAGCGCAGGAGGCGGTAAATGTGTGATTTGGGAATGCCCGAAAGCTGCTTAATCAAAAAGTTATCGATGCGCTGCCCGTCTTCTCCGGCACCAACGACAACCTTGCGGACTTGTGAACGATTCTGTGTCAAAATATGACACTCCGTGGATTCAGGCGGGCCAGTTTTAGGTCCCAGTTTCCGGCCAGTAACATCGTCAGGCCAGAAGTTGGAAGCGATCTGCCCGTTCCCAAATCTGCGGTTACGGAGATATTGCGGCTGCGGGGCGTTGTGCATTCTAACAGCCCGCCCGCCGCTAAAAAGATCCGGATGCATGCGCGATGCGCCTGCAACCCACGCAAACACGCAGAAATAAAAACTGCACATAACCCGCGCTTGCGCGCCTCTTCGGGCCCGACTACATGACACGCACGATTGCTGCCGTCCTGATGACCTGCCCCACCGCGCGCCGCAGTGCCGACCAGGAAATTTTCAATGAAACGCATTTTGATCAACGCCACGCAGCGCGAAGAGCTGCGCGTGGCCATCGTCGATGGACAGAAGCTCAGTGACCTCGACATAGAAACCGCTGCACGCGAACAGAAAAAAGGTAACGTTTACAAAGGTCGCATCACCCGCGTCGAGCCGTCTCTCGAAGCCTGCTTCGTTGAGTACGGCGGTGAGCGTCACGGCTTTCTCCCGGCCAAGGAAATTGCCCGCTCGTACTTCAAGTCCGGCGGCAATAACCTCCGCGATCAGTTGCACGAAGGCCAGGAAATCATCGTCCAGGTCGAGAAGGAAGAGCGCGGCAACAAGGGCGCCGCACTGACCAGCTTCGTTTCGCTCGCGGGCCGTTATCTGGTCCTGATGCCGAACAATCCGCGCGCCGGTGGTGTCTCGCGCCGCGCTGAAGGTGACGAACGCGAAGAAGCCAAGGAAGCCCTCGACAAGCTCGAGATTCCGGATGGCATGGGCGTGATCATCCGCTCCAACGGTGTCGGCCGCACGGTCGAGGAACTGCAGTGGGACGCCAACTACCTCAAGGACATCTGGACCGCGATTGAAGGCGCGGCGGCAGACGGCAAGGCGCCGATGCTGATCTACCAGGAAAACAACATCATCCTCCGCGCCCTGCGCGACTACCTGCGCCCGGACATCGGCGAGGTGATGATCGATCACGAGGAAACCTTCGAGCAGGCGCGCCTGCACCTGCAGCACGTGATGCCACAGCAGCTGTCGCGCCTGAAACTGTACAAGGACGAAGTGCCGCTGTTCTCGCGCTTCCAGATCGAATCGCAGATCGAACTCGCGCATGAGCGCACGATCCGCCTGCCGTCCGGCGGCGCTATCGTCATCGATCACACAGAAGCACTGACCTCGGTCGACATCAACTCGGCCAAATCCACCGGTGGCGGCAATATCGAAGACACCGCGTTCAATACCAATCTTGAAGCCGCCGATGAAGTGGCCCGTCAGTTGCGCCTGCGCGACCTGGGCGGCCTGATCGTCATCGACTTCATCGACATGAACTCCAGCCGCAACCAGCGCGAAGTCGAAAAGCGCCTGGAGCAGGCGGTGGAGATGGACCGTGCGCGCATCCAGCTCGGTCGCATCTCGCGTTTTGGCCTTATGGAAATGTCGCGCCAGCGTCTGCGCCCGACGCTTGCCGAACACGCCCAGATCGCCTGCCCGCGCTGCTCCGGTCGTGGCCAGATCCGTTCGGTCGAAAGCCTCGCGCTGTCGATCCTGCGTCTGATCGAAGAAGAAGCGATGAAGGAACGCACTGGCCGCATCATCGCGCAGGTACCGGTCGATGTCGGCACCTTCCTGCTCAACGAGAAGCGTCCAGCCGTGCGCGAGATCGAATCGCGCTGCCGCGTCAGCGTATCGGTTGTGCCGAATCCGACGATGCACACGCCGCACTACGAAATCCGCCGCATCCGTGCAGATCATCTGCATCAGGATAACAACGACGCGATCAGCTACGCGCTGGCCCAGGATTTCGACGCTGCAGCGCACGAAGAGAACAGCAAGCCCGCCGCACCGGTGCGCGCTCCGGCGGAGGCAGCGGTCAAGCAGATTCTGCCGTCAACCCCGCCGCCAGTCGTGATCCGCGAAACCGTCGTCATGCAGCCAATGGCCGCCACCGGCCCTAGCTTCTGGCAAAAACTGCTGAGCTTCTTTGGTATCGGCGGCAAAACCAGCGAAAGCGACAACGTACAGAACAAGCAGGACAGTCGTCGCAACGATCGCAACGTCAGCAGCAACCGTCAGCGCGATCAGCGCCGCGGAGGCAACAGCAACAACAAGCGCGGCAACGACAAGCGCAATGACCGCGGTGATCGTGGTGAGCGCTCGGATCGTGGCGGCGCACAGCAACAGCAGGCTAAAGGTCAGAACCAGCAGAGCAAGCAGCGCGACGAGCGCGGCGGCAATGCCCAGAACAATGGCAACGCTCAGAAGCCGAACCAGCAACATGGCAAGCAGCGTGATGGCGGCAATACCCAGAATGCCGGCAGCACCCAGCGCCAGCAGCAGCCGAAGCAGCCGCGCGCCGAGAAGGCCCCGATGCCTGTGCAGCCGAAGGCCGAAGGCGCTGAGGATGTCGTCGTAGATGAGCTGAATGTTGCAGTGGGTGCCGTCGTCGCCGATGAAGTCGCTGTCAATGGCACGCCTGCAGGCGCTGAGCGTCCGGACGGCGCGCGCGAGGGCGGCCGCAGCCGTCGTCGTCGCGGTGGTCGCGGTCGGGGCCGGCGTGACCGTGAAGGCGCAGCCGGCACAGCCGCCGCCGTTGGCACGCTGCTCGACGATGAAGGCGAGCAGGACAGTGATCAGAGCGAAGAGCCGATCATCATCGACATGATGGAGACCCAACTGCCGCTGATCGCGGTCGATGCCAGTCCGCTGCCGCCGGTTGATGCTGCAGTAGCGACTGAAATCGCCGCAGCCGTGGTCGAACCCTCAACGCCAGTTGTCGCCACTGAAACCATTGCGAGCGAACCTGCAGTAGAGACCAGTGTTGAGTCCGTGCCTGAAGCGGCCGCGATCGTCGAGCCGGTTGCAGCGCCGGAGATCACCGTCTCTGAAGCGGTCAGCACACCTGTTGTCGTCGAAGCCGAACCTGTTGCAGCTGCGGCCACCGCAGAAGCACCGGCAGCTGAAGCCGTCATCGTTGAAGCAACGCCCGCAGTTGCACAGAACGATGAGCAGCCGCAGTTCCGCGCTTCAGCTCCGGCATCGGATTATCTGAAGCTGTTCGAGCAGGCCGCGCAGAACACGACCGCGTCGGAATCGACAAAGAACGACTAGCGACACGCTGCGAAAGAAACGGCGCATCCAGGTGGTGCGCCGTTTTTGTTTGTGCCGGACAATATATCTAGCGCGAATCGCCCCGTGTCAGCAGGGCAATCACCGCCTGCAAATCTTCCTCGGTATCGATGCCGCGCGGCGGCGCCTGCTCGATCACGCCCATCTTGATGCGAAACCCATGACTGAGCGCGCGAAGCTGTTCGAGCGCCTCGCAATCCTCAAGCGCCGCCATCGGTAGCGCACTGAACTCGGCCAGTGCAGCAACCCGATATGCATAGAGACCGATGTGCCGGAATGCCTGCCCTTGTGGCAACAGCGGCGCGGCCCGCGTCGCACCGTCACGCTTCCAGGGAATCGGTGCGCGCGAAAAGTACAACGCGTAGTCGCGCTGATCCATGACCAGCTTGACGATATTGGGATTAAGCCACTCCTCGACGTCATGAATCGCGTGGCACAACGAGGCGATGTGCGCATCGGCATCGTCTGCCAGCAGATGTGCAGCCTGACGTACCAGTGCCGGCGGCATCAGTGGCTCGTCGCCCTGCAGATTGACGACGATGGCCGAAGCATCCCAGTTCCTGACACCAGCCACTTCGTTGGCACGATCGGTCCCGGATTGATGCTGCACCGACGTCATCTGCACGTCCGCGCCAAATCCGGCGCAGACGTCGCGGACCTCTTCGCTGTCGGTGGCGATCACGACCTGTTCGGCACCGGCGCACTGCGCGGCTTCCCAGACGCGATGTATCACAGGTTTACCCGCGATATCCCTGAGCACTTTGCGCGGCAGGCGCGTCGAACCAAGGCGCGCCGGAATCACGACCTTGAATGCCAAGGTCCTGCCCTCGCTCACTTGGCGACTTCCTCTTCGCTGAGTGCGCGTGCCTCTTCCTCAAGCATCACGGGGATCCCATCACGCACCGGGTAAGCCAGGCGC
Source organism: Pseudomonadota bacterium (assembly GCA_030775105.1). Classification (GTDB taxonomy): domain Bacteria; phylum Pseudomonadota; class Gammaproteobacteria; order Nevskiales; family Nevskiaceae; genus Solimonas. The sequence goes on from JALYJV010000130.1 coordinate 5,370, forward strand.
GAAGCCTTGCACCACAGCTCATTGCGTTCGGAGCGCCATTCCAGCGGCGCCTTGCTGACCGGGCACACCAGGATGTCCAGCAGACGTTTGTCCATGTTCTAGTGCCCTGTTCCACAGATATGTTGATGAAGTCGCCGAGGGATTTTCGTGTCCAGCAAGGCGCGACGACGAGGCATAGCCGAGCTATGGCGAGGAAGAGCAACGCCGCTGGGCGCGAAAAGACCCGGCGAGTTCGCAACAATATTTGTGGAACAGGGCACTATGATTTCCTCAAAGACCTGATCAATTCTTGCACGCGGGCGGCATCGTCCGCTGACAGCTGCGCCGCAACCGGCACCGACCACCAATTCGCTGCAGCGAAACTCCTGCATTTGACAGCGTCCTTTTCGGTCATGAGCACCGGCAGATCGTCCCCAAACTGAAGGTCAGCGGCCGCGTAGGCATGGTGGTCGGCAAACGCATGCTCGACCACCCGCATGCCATGCGCCCGCAGTGTGTCGAAGAATCGTGGGGGATGGCCGATGCCGGCGACACCATGCACGCGCTGACCGGAGAAATCGTTGAGCGCGCGCTGCGTACCATCGCATAGGGCCTGCGCGCTGGCTGGCAGCAGACGCATCGTCACCGGTCTGACTGCCGTGTCACTCCAGCCTTCGCCGTTGACGACGACCAGATCAACTTCACGCAGGCGCGACGCAGGCTCTCGCAAAGGGCCAGCGGGCAGCAGCGCGCCATTGCCGAGCCCGCGCGCACCATCGACGATGCAGATCTCCAGATCTCGCGAAAGCGTGTAGTGCTGCAAACCGTCGTCGGCAACGATGACGTCGACATCAGCAGCCTTCAGCAGCAGCTCCGCCGCCGCACAGCGCGCGGCAGCCACCACGACCGGGCATCCACTGCGCTGTGCGATCAGCAGCGGCTCATCACCGCTGTGCGCCGGGTCGCTGTCTTCATTGACGATGTACGGATAGTGCGGCGCGTGTCCGCCATAGCCGCGACTGATCACACCGGGCCGCCAGCCTTGCGCGCGCAACAATTCGACCAGCCAGATCACGAACGGCGTCTTGCCGGTCCCGCCGACTGAAATATTGCCGACGACGATGACCGGCACAGGTTGCGCTCGCGCGCGCGCCTTGCGACGACGCGATGCACTGACGCTGCCGTACAGCGCGGCGAGTAGGCGCAGCAGCAACGGTGGTGGCGAGGCCTGATACCAGCGCGCCTCCAGCCAGTTCTTCATCGCGGAGTTCTACGCCTCGAACTGCATGCGATGCAGCGCTGCATACAGCCCATTACGCACAATGAGCTCATCATGCGTGCCTGACTCGACGATACCGCCATCCTGCATGACGACAATGAGGTCAGCATGCTGGATCGTCGACAACCGATGTGCGATCACCAAGGTCGTACGCCCTTCGACCAGCGTCGCAAGGGCATCTTGGATCAAGCGCTCGGATTCTGTATCCAGTGCAGAAGTCGCTTCGTCGAGAATCAGGATCGGCGCGTTCTTCAGCAATGCGCGCGCAATTGCGATGCGCTGACGCTGGCCGCCGGAAAGGGTTGCGCCGTTCTGACCGACCTGCGTGTGCAAGCCCTGCGGCAGCTTCTCGATGAACTCCCAGGCATGTGCTCGCCGCGCCGCATCGATGATCTGCGCCTCTTCCGGCACCGGGTTCAGGCCGTAGGCAATGTTCTCCGCCACGGTGGCGCTGAACAGACGCACCTGCTGATCCACCAGCGCGATCTGCCGGCGCAGATCGCCTAGCGCGTACTCGCGCAGGTCATGTCCATCGACACGGATCGCACCGCTGTCGACGTCGTAGAAACGCGGCAGTAGTGATAGCAGCGTGGTCTTGCCGCTGCCCGACTTGCCGACAAAGGCAATCGTCTGCCCTGGCTTGATATCGAGGCTGACACCCTTGAGCGCATCGCCCAGATCAACGCGGTAGCGGAAGTGCACCTGGTCGAAGCTCACTGCACCTTGGGCGCGGTCAAGTTTGCGCGTGCCATCGACCGGCTCGGAGCGCTCGTCCATTGTCGCGAAGATTTCCGCCGCGGCGGCAATGCCGCGCTGCAGACGCTCGTTGACCGAGCCCATGTTCTTCATCGGCTGCATCAGCGACATCATGGCCAGCATGAACGCCGCGAATGTGCCTGCAGTCATGCTCTCCAGCATCGACGGCTGGGTCGCGAAGTAGACGATCGCTGCGACTGCCCAGGCTGCGATGAACTGGATCAGCGCGGCACTGGTGGCCTTGGTCGCAACAATCTTCATCGACAGCTGGCGATTAACTTCGTTGATGCGCGCGAACTGCGTGGATTCGATGGTCTGGCCGTTGTAGACCTTGACGACGCGCTGGCCACTGACCGCTTCGTCGACCGCCTCGGTGACATTGCTGACGCTCTGCTGGATACGCTCGCTGATGCGGCGAAAGCGGCGACTGACGTAGCCGATGATCAGCGCGATGAGCGGTGCCACGACAAACACAAACACTGTCAGTCGCCAGTTCAACCAGGCCATCAGCGCGATGTAGAACGTGATGGTCAGCGTGTCCTTGAGCACGCCGGTCAGTACCGTGCTCGCAGCATCGGCCAACTGCTCGACGTGATAGGTCAGCCGCGCAATCAGCTGACTGGAGCTGACCTGATCGTAGTAACGCACCGGCAAATGCAGCAGCTTGTCGAACAGTTCGCCGCGGACGTCCTTGACGACGCGACGCGCGACCCAGGACATGCCGTACGTCGCCGCGAACGAGCTCAGCCCTCGCAGAAGGAACAGGCCGACAATGGCAAACGGCAGGGCGCGGATGTAAGTCTGGTTCTGTTCGACAAAGGCCTTGTCGAGCAGCGGCTTGACCAGCGCAGCGAAACTGGCGTCCACCGCGGCGAAGCCGACCGTGGCTAGCGAGGCAATCAACATCACGCGCCAGTGCGGGATCGAATACCCGATCAGGCGGCGGTAAGTCGGCCAGGGCTTGCGAATGGCGTCAGCGGTCGAATTCATACTGAGATGCTGGAGTTATCTGCGTATGCTATCAATTCGCCGCCCCCCGGAACGTCTGCCCTAAACGACCGTCATGTCCAAGACCCTGTTCGAGAAAATCATCGACCGCGAGATCCCCGCCGCGATCGTCTACGAAGATGACCTGTGCATCGCGTTTCGCGACATCAATGCCGTGGCACCGACCCACATCCTGCTGATTCCGCGCAAGCCGCTGATCCGCCTGGATGCTGCAAACGGCGAAGACCAGGCCCTGCTTGGTCACCTGATGCTGACGGCGCCGAAGATCGCCAGCGCCGAGGGCTTTGGCGAGGCGTTCCGCCTGGTCGTCAATAACGGCGCAGCGGCCGGTCAGTCGGTGTTTCACCTGCACATTCATATCATTGCCGGCCGTCCGCTGAAGTGGCCTCCGGGCTGAGAGCGGCTCGGCCCTCTGAA
>JALYJV010000131.1 GCA_030775105.1 Pseudomonadota bacterium
GGCGCGTATCACGCCGCCAAGTTCGCCGTGCGCGGCTTCACCGAGACGCTGCGCCAGGAACTCGAAGGCAGCGGCGTGTTCGCGGTCTGCGTGCATCCGGGCGGTATCCGCACCAACATCGTCCGCAATTCGCGCCACTACATTTCCAATGACGGCGTCACCGATCAGGCGTTGATGGCCAAGCGCTTTGAAAAGATGGCGCGCACTTCGCCGGAGCAGGCGGCGCAGGTGATCATTGATGGCATCGAGAACCGCCGGCCGCGGGTGCTGATCGGCGGCGACGCCATGCTGATGGACCGCATCCAGCGCTGGATGCCGGTGCGCTATCCACAAGCCCTGCGGACATTACTCAGGCTCGCGAGCTAGAGCGCTTCTAGAATCCGCTCCGGACACCAGCAACGAGCAAGACCATGAATAGCGAACAGATCCAGCGCACGATCAGCAAGCTGTGGGACGACGAGATCGTGCCGCAGCTGATCGAGTACATCCGCATTCCGAACAAGTCGCCGATGTTCGATCCGCAATGGAAAGAGCACGGCTACATGGACGCCGCCGTCGCGCTGCTGTCGGACTGGGCGCGCAGCAAGCTGCCGGCGCTGCCAGGCGCGACGCTCGAAGTCGTGCAGCTGCCGGGCCGCACGCCGGTGATCTATGTTGACATCCCGGCGGCCAATGGCGGTTCGCAGGACGATTGCGTGCTGCTCTACGGCCACCTCGACAAGCAGCCGGAAATGACCGGCTGGGCCGAAGGCCTCGGACCCTGGACACCGGTGCTCAAGGGCGACAAGCTCTATGGCCGCGGTGGTGCCGACGACGGCTACGCGCTGTTCGGCTCGCTTGCCGCACTGCTGGCACTGCGTGAACAGCAGCTGCCGCAGTCGCGCTGCGTGATCTTGATCGAAGCCTGCGAGGAGTCTGGCAGCTACGACCTGCCGTACTACGTCGATCACCTGATCGATCGACTCGGCAAACCGTCACTGGTGATCTGCCTCGATTCCGGCTGCGCGAACTACGAACAGCTGTGGCTGACGACCAGCCTGCGCGGTCTCGCCGGCGGCAACTTGCGGGTGCAGGTGCTGGACGAAGGCGTGCATTCCGGCGATGCGTCCGGCGTCGTGCCGTCGAGCTTCCGCATCCTGCGCCAGCTGCTCGCGCGCATCGAAGACATCGACACCGGGCGCATCACCGCCAAGGAATTCCAGGTCGAGATTCCGCCGCAGCGCGTTGAACAGGCCAAGGTTGCCGCGGCCACGCTCGGCGATGAGATCTATTCGAAGTTTCCGTTCGTCAAAGGCATGCGACCGACGCTCGAAGATGTCGGTGAGCTAGTGATCAACCGCACCTGGCGCGCGCAGCTGTCGATCACCGGCATCGACGGCATTCCGCCGCTGGGCAGTGCCGGCAACGTGCTGCGTCCGCACACCGCGGTGAAGGTTTCGCTGCGCCTGCCGCCGACGCTGGACGGCAAGCGCGCGACCGAGGCGCTGAAGAAAATCATCGAAGCCGATCCGCCTTACGGCGCGAAGGTGCAGCTCGAGGTCGAGAAATCCGGCACCGGCTGGAATGCGCCGCAGCTGTCGGCCTGGCTGGAGGATGCCGTCGACGGCGCGTCGAAGACCTATTTCGGCAAGGCACCGGCGTATATGGGCGAAGGCGGCACGATTCCGTTCATGGGCATGCTCGGTGAGAAATTTCCGCAGGCGCAGTTCCTGATCACCGGCGTGCTCGGCCCGCATTCCAACGCCCACGGTCCGAACGAGTTTCTGCACATCCCGATGGGCAAGCGTGTGACGATGGTGGTTGCGGACGTCGTCGCCAAGCACGCGCAGCAGCGGACGTAACTAGGCTTCGCCATCCGAAGCCCGTTTGCATCGAGTGCCGCGCCGTCAGCGCGGTGTATCGAGATGCCGCAAAGCCATCGGCGGAGAGCTTTGCTCCAGTGTCTCGATACACCGGCTGCGCCGGCACTCGACACTAACGGAGAGTGTTAGCTGCGCAGGGCCGCGATCACCGGGGCGGTCTGCGGCGCCACGCCACGCCACAGCGCAAAGGCTGCCGCCGCCTGACCGACGAGCATGCCGAGGCCGTCTTCGACGCGTGCGGCCTTCTGGGTCTTGGCCCAGTCAGCAAACGGCGCAAACGCCTTGCCGTACGACAGGTCGTAGCAGTCGCAGCCGGCGGCCAGCAGATCCGGCGGCAGCGTGATCATCTGACCCGCGTGGCCGGCCGAAGTCGCGTTGATGATCAGGTCGTACTGATCGCCCTTGAGCGACAGATGCGTGCGCGGCAGCAGCTTGCCGACACTCGCGAAATCTTCGGCGAGGGTTTCCGGCTTCCAGGGATTGCGATTGGAAACGACGAGCTCTGCCGGTTTGGCGCGCAACAGCGGTTCAAGAATGCCGCGCACTGCGCCACCGGCACCGAGCACGAGCACGCGACGTCCGTTGACCGCAATACCGAGGCGCTGCAGGTCGCAGATGAAGCCTTCGCCATCGGTGTTGTCGCCGAGCCAGCCGCTGGCGGTGCGGATCAGCGTGTTGACCGCGCCGGCGAGGCGCGCGCGATCGGAGACTTCCTCGCACAGCGCGATCACCGTGATCTTGTGCGGCAGTGTGACGTTGAGCCCGGCGTAGCCTTGCGCGTGCAGTTCGGCAAGCCGCGACTTCAGCGCGTCGGCTGCGATCTCGATCGCTTCATAGCTCAGCGACTGCGCGGTCTGAATCGCGAACTGGCTGTGGATCTGCGGTGAGCGGCTGTGGCTGATCGGTTGCCCGATGACGGCGTAACGATCACTCATGCCTGCAGCCATTCCGCCGCGGCGCGGGCGTGATAGGTGAGGATCATGTCGGCGCCACCACGACGCAGGCAGGTCAGCGCTTCGAGCACGACGGCTTTTTCGTCGAGCCAGCCGTTCGCGGCAGCGGCCTTGATCATGCTGTACTCGCCGCTGACCTGGTACGCCGCAGTCGGCACGCCGAACTGATCCTTCACGCGGCGGATGATGTCGAGATAAGGCAGGCCCGGTTTGACCATGACGATGTCCGCACCCTCGGCGAGATCGAGCGCGACTTCGCGCAGCGCCTCGTCGGTGTTGGCCGGATCCATCTGATAGGTGTGCTTGCCGCTCTTGCCGAGATTGCCGCTTGATCCGACCGCATCGCGGAACGGGCCGTAGAACGCCGACGCGTACTTGGCGGCATACGACATGATCAGGGTGTTGCTGAAGCTGTCGCGCTCCAGCACCTGGCGGATGTGGCCGACGCGGCCGTCCATCATGTCCGACGGCGCGACGATGTCGACGCCGCAGCGCGCGTACAGCAGGGCCTGGCGACGCAGGATCTCGCAGGTCAGGTCATTGGCGACATCGCCGTCGTCATCGAGCACGCCATCCTGGCCGTGGCTGGTGTAGGGATCGAGCGCAACGTCGGCAATCACGCCGATCTGCGGCACGACCTGCTTGATCGCCCTGATCGAACGGCACATCAGGCTGTCCGGGTTCAGCGCTTCATCGCCGCTGGGTGTCTTGCGTTCCGCCGGCGTGACCGGGAACAGCGCGACCGAGCGGATGCCCAGCGTATACAGCGCCGTGCATTCCTTGACGAGCGCATCGAGGTCATGGCGAACGACGCCGGGCATCGCACCGACCGGGCCGCACAGCGCGCCTTCGGCGACGAACAGCGGCTGGATCAGTTGCGCCGGGCTCAGGAGCGTTTCGCGCACCATGTCGCGGATGAACGCCGCCTGGCGGGTTCGCCGCAGGCGCGTCGCTGGAAAAGAGCCAATCAGGGAGCCGATAGCCACCGAAGTGTCCGGGTCAGGGAAGTAGGAAACGAATTATAGCTGGGCGCTGGGGAATCTCTGAATCAGCGCATCCAGATCGCGATCTGATCCGTATGGCCATCGGCGCTGGCGACTTGCCAGCGTGGTGGCCTGACGCGCAAGCTGACTCGCGATCCGACCGCATCTGGCAACTCTCAACAGCCTCTGGACTGATCTGACCCTTCTATGGCCGACGCAAATCATCTGGCGCAACTGCTGGAGCGTACCGCACGCCAGGACCAAGCCGCGTTCCGTGCGCTGTATGACGCCGCCAGTCCGCATCTGTTCGGACTGCTCGTGCGTATTCTCAAGCGACGGGACTGGGCAGAGGAAGCGTTGCAGGACTGCTTCCTGAAGATCTGGCAGAAAGCGGATACCTACGCGCCGGAGAAAGGTGCGCCGCTGACCTGGTTGATGACAGTGGCCCGCTATCGCGCACTCGATCTGTTGCGCGTGAAGCGGCCGGAAGTGGAGATGCCGGAAGAAGGCGAAGACTCATCGATGGCGTTTGCAGACGACAGCAGTGGCGTGGATCCGGAATCGGAAGCGGTGGCCAGCGAAGGCATCGGCCGCCTCAGCCTGTGCATGGAAGAGTTGCAGGAAGAGCAGCGCCGCTGCGTGATGCTGGCGTACTACGAGGGCTATACCCATCAGGAGATGACCGCGGTCGTCGGTGCGCCGCTGGGCACGGTCAAGAGCTGGGTCCGTCGCGGCCTGCAGAAGCTCAGGGAGTGCCTGGACGCATGAAGATCGAACAAGCCAAGCTCAAGCAGATGCTGTCGGCAGAATACGTGCTCGGCACGCTGGCTGATGGTGCGCGCAAGCGTTTCGAGCGTCTGCTGAAGACGCGTGCTGATCTGCGCAAGGAAGTGCAGTACTGGGAACAGCGCCTCAGTGGCCTGCAGCGCGGCTTCACGCCGCAGACGCCGCGTGCCGTGGTCTGGGCCGCAATCGAGAAAACCATCAACGCGCAGAACGTGACGGCGCTGCCGAAGCCGAGTCCGGTGTCGCGCGCCAAGCTGGTGTTCTTCCAGGCCTGGTCTGGCGTCGCCACGGCGGCGGCAGTCGTGCTCGCCTTCGGCTTGGTGCGCGAGATGGAACGGCCACCGCCGCCGGCGCAGATCGTCCGCGTCGAAGTGCCGGTGATACAGCCGATGCCGTACGTCGCGATGCTGCGCCCGAGCGGCACCGATGCGCAGTGGCTCGTCACCGTCTCGCCCGAACGACGCCTGATCCGCGTGTCCGCCGCCGGCAGCTATCCGATCGATACGCAGCGCGAGAGCCTGGAGCTGTGGGTGATCGGCGATGACGGCAAGCCGGTTTCGCTTGGTTTGCTGCCGAACGGTGAGCAGGGCGAGATGGCCATGCCGCAGTCGATCCCGATGCCGAGCAAGCCGATGCTCGCGGTATCGCGCGAACCCGCAGGTGGCTCACCGACCGGTCAGCCGACTGGTCCGGTGATCCTGGTCACGCCAGCGCAGCGCGCGAGCTGACGCGCGCTGCAATCAGGTGCGGGGCAGTGGGCGTCAGTGGGTTGTCGGCGTTGCAAGCCCGGATTTCCTGGCTCGCTTGGCAGCGTACATCTCGGCGTCCGCTCGTTTGAGCAGATCGGTGCTGTCGCATTCGTCGTCGGTCGCTTGTGCTACGCCAACACTGGCTCCGGCGTAGTCGATGACGCATCCATCATAGGAAAAGTGACCCGCCGTGGCGTCTTCCAATCGCTTGGCGAGCACCTCGGTTGAAGTGCCCTGCGCCAGCACGACAAACTCGTCGCCGCCGGTGCGAGCCACAAGATCTTCCGCGCGGACCGCAGCGACGAGCTTCCTGGCGATGTGGACGAGAAACTGATCGCCGACGTCATGGCCATGCCGGTCGTTGATGGTCTTGAAGCCGTCGAGATCCACGAAGGCAACCATCAGCGGCTGACTGCGCCGCTGCGTGTGCGCCAGCATGCGCCGCAGCTCCTGTTCCATCCTGCGCCGGTTGGCCAGTCCGGTCAGCGGGTCGGCCAGCGCATGGCGCGAAAGTTCGGTATTGGTGAGCTGCACCTGGTGCAGTGCGCGCTCTCGTTCGACCTGCTGAGCGATCAGCTTGGCGAACTTGGCCAGGACATTGATCGTGCCCGAGTCCAGCGCCACGCGATTCGCGCTGGCAGCGCACAGCGTCCCGAAGAGGTCGCCGTCCTGCATCCGCACCGGCTGGCTGAGGTAGGTGTTGATGCCAAGTGCACGGGCCGCCTCGGAATCGCCCCAGCAACCGGCCACGTCATCGGTGTGTGCGCGGCCTTCTTCCAGCGCGCGTTTGCACAGCGTGTCACCCCAAGGCACGGCCAGCCCTTCGGGGATGTTCAGCGCCTGCGAGTTGCGCGAGAACAGGATGCGCTGGATTCCAGCGCCTAAGTCAATGGTCGTCAGGTAGGTTGATTCGAGACCGGTGACTTCCTCGAGTAACTCCAGCATCGGCCGGGTGAGATTCTCCAGCGAGTCGGGTGCCGCCTGTGCGCCAACCAGGCGTTGTAGGGGTTCATCCATGCTTTCAGACTACGATTCGAGCGGTTACCGATGTGCGGGAAGCGCCTACGGTAAACCATCTCAGGCCTGACATTGCAGACTCCCGGTACATACGTCGCACTTCATCCGCCGGGCGGCAACCTGCATGCCGGCGCCGCCGCAACAGGATCTCAAGCCCCCGAGCCGAACACCGGCCAGCTGTCGACAATCTCGCCGTCGCGATAGACGGCGATGTTGCCGAACTGCAGGAACACGGCTTCGCTCTGATGCGGGCGCAGGAAGACGTGGTCGCCGACTTCGAGCGCGACATCGGCGGAGCCGTTGACCAGTTCCTGGTTCGTCGAGTGCCCCCAGATTGCGTTGTGCTGCAGTCCGGGAGGCGACACGAGATTGGCGTGCCAGTAGCCGCCGTAGAGGTAGAACGCGCGCGCAGTGTTCGGATCCCAGGCTCGCAGCAGACCGGCCATCGATTCGAGTCCGGGCAGCTCGGTGCGATCAAGCTTCTTCAGCACCGGCGCTGCGATGAAGCACGCTGGTACGTGATCGGCGAGTGTCGGCTTGTCGAAATCGGTCGGCATCACGAGGCCGGAGCCCATCGCGAGTTCGTTGCAGGGTTCCGACTCGCCATAGAGTTCGTAAGTTGAACTGCCGCCGGCATTGAGTGTCAGCGCGTCCGGGTCGAAGGCACTGCCATACAGCTCGCGCGCCGTCGCAACGCAATCCGCGTAGTAGGCCATCGCCTTGTCCAGCGCCTTGCGCGGACCGCCGAGAAAGTCGGGGATCTTCGACGCGTGGGCCTCGTAGCCCATGTAGCCAGAGAACCGCAGCGCCGGTTCGGCCTGGATCAGCTTGATGACTCCAGCCACGTCCTTCGCCGTGCGCAGGCCGCCGCGATGCAGGCCGACGTCGAGCTCGAGATTGACCTGCAGTGGGCCGAGGCCCTCGCTCTGCCGGGCGCGCGCCAGTTCGGCGTACTCGCGCAGACGTTGCGGCGTGTCGACCAGCCACTCGATCTGCGTCGCCGGATTGAAGGCGCTGTTCTTGTGGGTCGCGAAGAATGTCTGTGCAGCGCCGATCGGCATCGGTTTGCCGAGCAGCACCTGCGCATCATTGACGTGTGCGCCGATGGTGTTCAGGAACGGCTGATGAAAGCTCATCAGGCGGTTGGTGCCGGTCGCCCCGCGAATCACGTCGATCAGCCCCAAGCTCGGCAGCGACTTGGCGACGATGCGGTAGCGCTTATTCTTTGGCAGATGGGTCTTGAGGCGTTCGATGTTGTGATCGAGTCTGGCCTTGTCGATCACCAGCGTCGGCCGCATAAGGCCGGCGCGCTGCAGCGCCCCCTGCAGGGTACGGAAGTAGGCGTCGTGTTCGCCGTGATTCGCACGCGGCCTGGCGGCGACCACGGCGGCAATCGGCGCGGCAATCGCGGCGCCAAGGAACAGACGTCGCTTGCGATCAACCAAGGCCGAATACCTTTTTCAAGTAGGGATTGAGCATTCGTCCCTGCGGATCAAGTTCCGCGCGCACGTCGAGAAAATCCTTCCAGCGCGGATAGCGTTCCGCGAACACACTCGCTTCCAGCGTGTTCATCTTGCCCCAGTGTGGACGACCGCCGTAGGGCTGGTAGATCGGCTCGATATCGGCGAAATACGGCAGCGGATCTTCGCGGTGATAGCGATGCACGGCAATCGAACCGGAAGTTTCGTGACCGTGGAACGGCGACAGCCAGGCATCGTCGCCGCGGACAACGCGGATCTCGATCGGGAAGAACTCCTCGGCGTGATGGCTTTCGATGCGCGCACGGACCTGCCTGAGCGCCGGCAGCAGTGCCTCGCGCGGCAGGTGGTACTCCATCTCGTTGAAACGCACTTCGCGGCTTGACGGAAAAATCTTGTACCAGGTGTCGACCGCTTCCTCGGTCTGCACGCCGGACATCGCCGCATCGAGCAGGCGCCGGCGCAGGCCGGTCCACCAGCCAGTGTAGTCGCGCAGCTGCTTGAGCTGCATCACTGCATCGTTGTCCTGATCGGCGCCGCGCGGACGGATAGGTTCGTCGGTCGGATCGATCGCAATCGCGAGGCCGCGCTTGCTAAACGGGATGTAATACATCTCGAAGCTGTGATGCTTCGCGGCCAGTTCGTCGAAGCGCTCAAGCAGCGAGTCAAAGTCCTCGATCCAGCTTTGCCGCTTGAGCGCGCGCGAAGCGACGTTCTGCACCGTGACCTGGGTGATCACGCCGAGGCTGCCGAGCGACACGCGCGCGGCGTCGAAGATCGCCGGATGGTTGTCGCGGCTGCAATCGAGCACATCGCCGCGTGGCGTCACCAGTTGCAGGGCCGTCACCATCGAATGCAGTGCGCCGAGGCTCGCGCCGGTGCCGTGCGTGCCGGTGCCGATCGCGCCGGCAAAGGACTGCTCGTCGACGTCCGGCATGTTCGGCAATGCCTGGCCGATTCCCTCGAGCATCGGTCCGATGTCGCCGAGCTTGGTGCCCGCACCCAGCGTTGCAGTCAGTGCCGCAGCATCGTGCGACAGCAGGCCGCTGAACTCGCGAAGCGACAATAGCGTGCCATCGGTAGGCACGAGTTCGGTGAACGAGTGACCGGCGCCGACCGGACGGATCGGTGCAGCGGCGTTCTTCAGCAGTTCGGTGAGCTGATCGAGATTGGCCGGTGCGGTGCGTTGCTGTGGGACGCTGTAGCGGTAGCCGGACCAGTTCTGCCAGGGGATCAGGCGCTCGCCACTGGGGCCAACGCCGCCCTCCGGCACTATCGGCATGTTCGACGCGCCGTGATCGTCGCAGCCGCTGAGGCTGCCTGCTGCGACCGTGGCAAGCGATGCGGCAAGAAACTCGCGACGGTTCATGCTCACGGCATCTGCGCCATGTAACGGATCAGCGCAGTGAAGTCCGCTTCACTGCAATCACCGCAGGACCCGAGGGGCGGCATGCCGCGCAGTCCACCGATCGTGTGATTGAGCAGCACGTCCATCCCCTTCGCAACGCGCGGTTCCCACGCGGCGCGATCACCGGTCTGCGGTGCGCCGGTGCCGGGCACGCTGTGGCAGGACTTGCAGGTCTGATCGTAGAGGCGCTGCACGCCCGGGTCGGCCGCCATGAGAATGACGGTGGGCGCTGCGGGCGCGTCGGTTTGCGACTTGCCGCAGGCTGCCAGCAGCATTGCGGCAACGACGGCGATGGACAAGGCAGTGCGGCGGAGCATCATTGAACGTCCCCAATGAATCAATGGCCGTCGTCGGACGGAGCAGCGACTGGAGTCGATCTTACCTCTGTCATACCGGCGACACCGAGGGTATTTTCAACTCAGGATGCGCTGTCCGGCGTGTGGGTTTCCGGACTTAAGTCAAATGCTTCGGGGGTTGCATGTCTCAGATCAAATCCGTGCTCATTGCCGTGTCCTACGTCGCGACGGTGCTGGCCGTCAGTTCTGCCGCATACGCACAGGACGATGGACTCGAAGGGCTCGATGCGCTGTTCGCCGAACCGACGGCGGAACCCACCGTCGCACCTGTCACGAGCGAAGTGCCGGTCACTGTGACCGCAACGGATGCGGTACCCGATCCAGCCCCCGAAGCAGCGTTGGACGCGGCACCACCGCCGAGCACCGTGGATGCGCTGAGCGAGATCGAAGTCGAGTCCTTGCGCGCGCCGGTTGCCGCGCCGACGACGACCGATGAAGAAGCACCGCGCCAGATCGAAGAGATCGTCGTCACCGCGCAGAAGACCAAGCAGTCGCTGCAGCAGGTTCCGGTGTCGGTCACCGCAGTCAGCGGCGAGTTCATCGCCGAAACCGGGTCGGTCGATCTCGCCGACGTCTCGCTGTATGTGCCAAACGTGCGCGTCGACGCCGACGATCTTGGCTCGCCGCAGATCTTCATCCGCGGTTTCGGCACCAACGCTTTCAACCCGAGCTTCGAGGGCTCGGTCGGTTTCGTCCAGGACGAAATCTATTACGGCCGCCCCGGCTACTTCACCGAATCGATGTTCGACATCGACCGCGTCGAGGTGCTGCGCGGCCCGCAGGGCACGCTGTTCGGCAAGAACACGATCGCCGGTGTCTTCAATGTCTCGACGGTGGAACCGACCGGCGAGTTCTCGACCAACGCCAGCTACAGCTACGGCGAGAACCAGGCCCACCACTTCGAGGCGGGTGCCGGCGGCGAGCTTACCGACTGGATGGGGATGCGCGTGTCCGGCCTGTATCGCAAAGAAGACGGCGAACTGTACAACCAGTACCAGGACCGCGACGAAGAGAGCCTTGAACAGAAAGCCGGCCGCGTTCGGCTGCGCTTCTATCCATCCTTGAACGTGCAGACCGAGCTGCTGCTGCAGACGTCGGAAACCGAGGCGCCGTTCTGGCCGTATCAACTGAAGGATCTCGACGCCGACACGCGCGCGTACCTGCAGTCCTTCGACGCGGATATGGAAGACGATCCATACGACTTCATCACTTCAACCGACACACCGGGCTACATCGAGAAAGGCTCGAATACCGCAGCACTGAACACGCAGTGGCAGATCGGCGAGGCGGTGGGCATCAATGATCTGGTCACGACGCTGATCATCGGCTACTCGGATTTCTATATCGACCAGCTCAATGAGCTCGATGTCTCGCCGGCTGACATCGCGCGCCTCGACAGCCATGAGGACCACAAGCAGCTCACCGGTGAGCTGCGCTTCACCGGCAACGCCGACAGCCTGTTCGGTCTGGGCACCGGCGTCGAATTTGTTGCCGGTGGCTTCTTCTACGATTCCAACTACGTGCTCGACGCCAGCATCCTCGCCGGTGCCGATCTCGGTTCCTTCCTGCTGACTTCGGATTTCCGCCAGCTCGCCGGTTGCAATCTCGTGCCGACGCTCAATCCCGTGCTCAATCCGCTGCTGTGCTCGGACGGCCAGTCGATTCCGGGGATTCCGCTCATCGGCGACCTGCTGTCCGGCGTGATTGGCGATGACGGCTACACGTTCGCCTACGAGCAGGACGTGCAATCGTATGCGTTCTTCGGCCAGATGACCTGGAATCTGAATCCGCAATGGGCCCTGACGACCGGGCTGCGCGTCAGCCGCGAGGAGAAGGAAGTCGACTCCTCCGGCACGGCGAACTGCCTGAGTGCGGCTGTGGGCGTCTGCGTGATGGCGACGTTGCTCGAGAGCCAGGACTACGACCAACCCGGACTGCGGCGCAGCGAATCCGACGTCTCGCCGAAGTTCATCCTGCAGTACTTCGCCAGCGACGATGTGAACGTCTACGCGTCCTGGACCAAGGGCTTCAAGAGCGGCGGCTTCAACGCGATCTCGCTGACCGGCGAAGATCTGGAGTACGAACCCGAGGAAGCACAGACCGCTGAGCTGGGCATCAAGTCGCAGTGGCTTGATCGCACGCTGCGCATCAACGCCACGCTGTATGCAACGCGCTTCGACAATCTGCAGGTGCTGGCGTTCAATGGCATCTTCTTCGACGTCAGCAACGCCGCTGCCGCGCGTTCGTCCGGCCTCGAGGCCGACATGCTGTGGCTCACGCCATGGGAGCCGCTGAGCATCATGGCGTCGGTCGGCGTTCTTGATGCACGCTACGACGAGTATGCGACTGCGCCCGCGCCGATCCGTAATCCGCAGACCGGCGAGCTGCAGCTGGGCGCAACGCAGGATCTGTCTGACAAGCGCATCGCATTTGCTCCGCGGACCACCGGCACGCTGACCCCGATGCTGAGTTTCCCGGTATTCAACCTGATGGCGAAGATTGCCGGTGACCTCATCTACCAGGGCGACCAGTACACCGACACCGATCTCGACGAGGCAACCTACGTCGACGCCTACCTCAAGTATGGCGCGCGCCTGATGCTGTCGGATGCTCAGGACCGCTGGACGCTGACACTCGGCGGCACAAATCTCGGCGACAAGCGCGTACTCAATCAGGTCGTCGACGCGACCTTCTTTCCTGGCACCTACTGGGCACAGCAGGCCAGCGGGCGGCAGCTGTTCGCAGCGATATCGCTCAGCTTCTGAGGCTGGAGCAACGCGCGTCCAGCCACTGCTGCACGTCAGCGGTCACGGTGTCGCGGCAGGTGTCGTTGAGCAGCTCGTGGCGCGCGTCCGGATAGAGCTTGAGCGTGACATCGCTGAGCCCGGCGTTGCGATAGGTTTTCTCAAGGCCGCGAGCACCGCGTTCGCCACGGCAGGCGGGATCCTTGCTGCCGTTGATCAACAGCATCGACAGCGACCGGGGAAGACGCGCGAGACGCCGCGCATCGGTGAGCAGTGCGCCGGCCTCCATCATTTCGATCCACAGCGCGGTTGAACAGCGAAAACCGCATAGCGGGTCCTGCACATACCGATCGACTTCGACCTCGTCGCGGGAGAGCCAGTCGAATGGCGTGCGGTTGGGCCTGAACTTGCGGTTGAAGTCCTTGAAGACCAGGGCATCGCCAACCGCGCTGCGCTGTCGGCGGCCCATCCACAGCGCTTCCCCACGCAGCAGTGCAAGGCCGACCGCGCGCATCGGCCCCATGTCGGCACAGCTCGCGGACAGGATCGCGCCAGCCAGCCCATGACCGTGCTCGACAATATAGTCCTGGGTCAGGAATGAACCGCGGCTATGCCCGAGGACGAATAACGGTGTTTCAGGATGCCGGCGCTCGATTTCGGCACGAACCTGATTGATCGCCGACAGCGTGATCTTCCAGCCGTCGAAGTCATCGACATGGCCGAGTTCATCGGCGCTGCGCACGGTACGGCCATGGCCGGGCAGATCCTGCGCGTAGACCGCATAGCCGGCTTTCGCAAGCGCCGCGCCGACGCGTGCGTAGCGGCCGCCATGCTCAGCCATGCCGTGCACGATCTGTACGCAGCCACGTGCGGCCTGCGCCGGCGTCCAGGCGTGGAGGTGTGCGGATTGATTGCGCCCCAGCTTCAGCTGGAATTGACTGCTGCCCACGTGTAACGTCCCCGGAAACCGCGAAACGTGGCCGGACAGTAGCCACCTGTAATGTGGGCTCAGTTTCGCATACCCGGAGGACGAGGCATGACGGCACTACTGGCCATAGACCAAGGTACGACCAGCACCCGTTCGATCATCTTTGACCGTAGCGGCGGCAAGCTGGCGACCGCGCAGCGCGAGCTGCAGCAGCATTTTCCGCTGCCGGGCCAGGTCGAGCACGATGCCGAACGCATCTGGGACGACACCCTGGCCTGTGTACGCGAAGCGCTGAAGACTGCCGGGTTGGGTGCCGCAGACATTGCTGGCATCGGCATCACCAACCAGCGCGAAACCACAGTGATCTGGGATCGCAGGACCGGCAAGCCGATCCACCGCGCGATCGTCTGGCAGGACCGCCGCACCAGCGCGTTCTGCCAGCAGCATCAGGATCGCTCCGGCTGGCTCAACGAACGCACCGGCCTGTTGCTTGACCCCTATTTCTCCGCGACCAAGATCGCGTGGATTCTTGATCACGTCGAAGGTGCGCGGCAGCGGGCCGAAGCCGGTGAGCTCGCCTTCGGCACGATCGACAGCTGGCTGCTGTGGAAGCTCAGCGGCGGCAAGCGCCATGTCACCGACGCGACCAATGCCTCGCGCACCGCGCTGTTCAACATCCGCACGCAAAGCTGGGACGACGAACTGCTCGAGTTCTTCAAGGTGCCACGCCCTCTGTTGCCTGAAGTGCTCGATTCATCGGCGGACTTTGGCAAGACCGATGCCGCGTTGTTCGGCGGTGCGATCCAGATCGGCGGTGTTGCCGGCGACCAGCAGGCCGCCACCGTCGGCCAGGCCTGCTTTGTGCCGGGCATGATCAAATCCACCTACGGCACCGGCTGCTTCATGGTGCTGAACACCGGCGATGAACTGAAGCTGTCGAAGAATCGTCTGCTCAGCACGGTGGCTTACCGACTCGACGGCAAGCCGACGTATGCGCTGGAAGGCAGCATCTTCGTCGCCGGCGCAGCGGTGCAGTGGCTGCGCGACGCCGTGCATCTGATCGGCGCCGCCGGTGAAACCGAGGGTCTGGCCAAGTCGATTGCCGACACGCAGGGCGTGTACCTCGTGCCGGCTTTCACCGGGCTCGGTGCGCCGTACTGGGATCCGGAAGCACGCGGTGCGATCTTCGGCCTGACGCGCGATACCGGCATTGCGCACATCGTCCGCGCCGCA
>JALYJV010000132.1 GCA_030775105.1 Pseudomonadota bacterium
TGCGCTGGATCGTACCGATCAGGCTGTGTTTGAACTCATCGTCCAGCACCCGAATGCGGTTCTGCAGCAGCTCCAGGCGCAGGCGCTTGTCTTCGTCGCTGACGCCATCACGCAGGTTCGACGCCGGCGTCCCCGGCCGCGGGCTGTAGACAAAGCTGAAGGCGCAGTCGAACTGGGCTTCGGCGATCAGATCCATCGTCATCGCAAAGTCGGCATCGGACTCGGTCGGGAAGCCGACAATGAAGTCCGACGACAATGACAGGTCAGGCCGCACGGCGCGGACGCGGCGGATCTTCTCCAGAAACTGCTCGCGCGTGTAGCCGCGTTTCATCATGCCGAGAATGCGGTTGGAACCGGATTGCACCGGCAGATGCAAGTAACTCGCCAGCTTGGGTTCATCGGCAAACGCGTCAATCAGGGCGTCGTCGAACTCGGCCGGATGCGAGGTCGTGTAACGGATGCGGACTATGCCTGGAATCTGCGCGACGTAGTTGATCAGCAAGGCCAGATCGCAGCGATCGGCGGTTTCGCCCATGCGACCACGATAGGCGTTGACGTTCTGCCCGAGCAGGGTGACCTCGCGCACACCCTGCTCGGCGAGCTGGGCGATTTCGACCAGCACGCTGTCCAGCGGGCGGCTGACTTCTTCGCCGCGCGTATACGGCACGACGCAGAAAGTGCAGTACTTGGAGCAGCCTTCCATGATGCTGACGAAGGCGGTCGGGCCGCTGACCTTGGGCTCCGGCAGATGGTCGAACTTCTCGATCTCGGGGAAGCTGACGTCGACCTGTGGAGCGTGCGAGTTGCGTGTGGCATCGAGCAGCTGCGGCAGACGATGCAGGGTCTGCGGGCCGAAAACGATATCTACCAGCGGCTGGCGCTTGGTCAGGGCTTGGCCTTCCTGCGAGGCGACGCAGCCACCGACGCCGATCACGCGCCCCGGGTTGGCCTGTTTCCAGTCCTTCCAGCGGCCCAGCTCGGAAAACACCTTCTCCTGCGCCTTTTCGCGGATCGAGCAGGTATTGAGCAGCAACAGGTCCGCTTCATCCGGATTGCTGGTGCGCTGATAGCCGTGAGAGCTGGCAAGCACGTCGACCATCTTGGTCGAGTCGTACTCGTTCATCTGGCAGCCGTAGCTGATGAGGTACAGCTTTTTTGACATCGAATGCGGCCAAACCGGCCGTCTCTGAAACGGCCGCGTAGTATAAGGCAGTGCGTTTATTGAGGTTTTGGCCTGCTCAAAGCTTCCCCATCCAGGACTCGACCCCGGCTTCTATGTCCTGGAATGACTGCTCGAACGCCTCGCGCGGCCGCCTGAACGGGTCGGCAATGTCGGCGTTTCCGCGCCATTTCAGCAACTTGTGGACGCGCCCACGCAGCGGCGGGTACTGGTTGTTGACCCAGTCGCTGTGCGTCTGGTCTAGGGTCAGGATCAGGTCCATGGAGGCTAGCAGCGGCAACGTCGCCTGCTGTGCCCGGTGGCTGCGGATATCCACTCCATATTCGGCCGCGACCGAAATCGCCATCGGATCAGCCGGGTACCCGACCAGTGCGCCGGTACCGGCCGAGGCCACGTGCTCGATCCGCGCACCCAGCCGCGTCCGTAGCAGCGCTTCGGCAATCGGGCTGCGGCAGATATTGCCGGTACAAATGACGATGAGGCGTTTGAACATGGCTCCGAAAGATGGTGGCCGCGGCGGTGTCGAACATGAACGACGCTGAAGATCGGGCGGCGTGGCGCATTGTACCCAGACACGGTTCACGGTTTATCCGCTGGCGCTGGCGCTATAGTTTGTGGCGCAGACGGTTGTTGAGGCCGTCGCATCGCTTGGGGAAAGGGAGCCTATGCCGCAACCGGGGGAACACTTCGGCAACTATCTCGTCGAGCGCGTGCTCGGCACGGGCGGCTTTGCCGAAGTCTATGAAGCGGTCGACCCCCTGCTCCAGCGCAAGGTCGCGCTCAAGGTGCTGCTGCCTGAGTTCGCGCGGACGACCGACATGGTCGCGCGCTTTCAGCGCGAGGTGCGCGCAGTAGCGGGACTGAGCCATCCCGGCATCGTCCAGATCTACACCGTCGGCAATGTCGAAGGGCTCGACTATTACGCGATGCAGCTCTTGCCCGGCGGCGATCTGCGCAAGCGCATGCAGGAAAAACTGCCGCCGTACCGGGCGATGGAGATCATCGCAACAATGGCCGATGCACTGGCGCAGGCCCATGCGCAGGACATCATTCATCGCGACATCAAGCCCGAGAACATCCTGTTCGACGACGCCGACAACCCGGTACTCACCGATTTCGGCATCGCCAAGGTCCTAAATGCGCAAAACCAGCTGACCGCAGCGGGCACGGCGATGGGCACGCCGCGCTACCTGAGCCCGGAACAGGCGCGTGGCAGCACGGTCGATGCACGCGCGGACATCTACAGCCTCGGCATCATCCTGTTCGAGATGCTCGCCGGCAGACCGCCGTTCGATGGCCCGGACCCGGTGTCCATTGTCCTCAAGCACGCCACCGAACCGGTCCCCAAGCTGCCACCCGAGCATGCCGCGCAGCAGGCGCTGATCGACCAGTTGTTGGCCAAGCATCCGGGCCAGCGCCCCGCCTCGGCAGCAGAGCTGTGCAAGCTGGCTCAGCGTCAGGCGCGCCATCTGAAACCGGCGGATGCCGGCCCGACACCGGTGATCGCGCTGTCACCGGCACCGCCACCCGTCGCGCAGCGCGAACCGGCTCCGCAACCGGCGCCCACGAGTGCGCCAAACAAGCCAACCGATGAAACGGGCAAGCCGCGTCGCCGCGTGTGGATTGCCATCGGACTGGTATTGCTGGTCGCAGCAATCGCGCTGGGCGGGTTCATGCTCTCGCGTACCTCCGGTTCCACACCACAAGCGGCTCCGGAGATCGACGCCGGACCGGACAATCCGGCAACCGTCGATGCCGTGCCAGAGACACCTGCCGCAACCGCGCCAACCGAGTCCCGAGCCGCGCGCGTGGTGCGTGAAAAGAAACGCTGCGCGCTGCATGTTTCAGCACTGACTGGCAGCGGCGATCTGGTCTACGATGACGCCATCCGTTTCCCGGGGGCGCGACAGGAAGCCGATGGCACCGGCATCTGGGTGCCGAGAATTCAATTGGGCAATGGGCAGTGGGTCAATGCCTTGGTCACACCGGAAGGCTGTGTGCTGATCAAGAGCCTCGCCGCTGGTCCAGCGAAATAGTGACGTGCGTTTATCCACCGTCGGGGGCAGACAATGCGCACAGGTCTAGGCAGTAAGCGGGGATGGCGACACTTCGCCACAGCAACTGCAGTGCTGTTTGCTTGCCTGAAGGTGCAGGCAGCGCCGCCGATGCCGTTCGAGGACAAATGGCAGCACGTCGGTGTGGCCACCTGCGCAGGCAGCAACTGCCACGGCTCGCAGCGGCCGTTCGAAGATTCGCCGGTACTGCAAAACGAGTACTTCCTGTGGCAGCGCGAAGACGCGCATTCCAATGCCTACAAGCTGCTGCAGACGCCGGCGAGCAAGCGCATCGCCAGCAATCTCGGTCTGAAGGACGCCACTACCGCCGCCGAATGCTTGACCTGTCACACCGATTACGTGGCCCAGGCGCAGCGCGGTCGACGCTATGCGATGAGCGAAGGTGTGGGCTGCGAGGGCTGTCACGGCGGCGCGCAGAGCTGGCTGGGTCCGCACGTCTCCGGCAACACCCACGCGCAGAACATCGAGGCGGGTCTCTATCCGCTCGAAGATCCGGTGCTGCGCGGCCGCCTGTGCGTGCAATGCCATATGGGCACCAAGAACAAGCCGATCACGCATCGCATCATGGGTGCCGGTCATCCGCCGCTGGAGTTCGAGCTGGATACCTTCACCAACATCCAGCCGGCACATTTCCGCGTCGATGACGACTACCGCAAGCGCAAGAACTATGTGCCTGGCGCCAAGGTCTGGGCGATCGGCCAGTTGCTGGCGGCTGAAACCCTGCTCGACGGCCTGCTCGGCGATCGCTTCAGCGACGGCGGCATGTTCCCCGAACTGGTGTTCTTCGATTGCAACGCCTGCCATCACCCGATGCAGAACACGCGCTGGACGCCAGGTGCCGGCGGGCCGCTCGGGCCTGGCGAGGTCCGCCTCGCCGATGGTTATCTGGTGATGTCCGGTGTCGTGCTGTCGGTGCTGCAGCCGGCAGCGGCGCAGCGCTGGAATGCCGGGCTGGTCGAACTGCACAAGAGTTCGGCGCAGTCGGTCGCGAAGACGCGGGCGGCCGCCAAGGCGCTGCGCGATATCGTCTCGGAAGCTCTGCCGAAGATTTCGCAGGGCGCGCTGGGCAAGGCCCAGGCCGTGGATCTGCTGGACCTGATCGCCAAGACCGGTATTGAAGGCAAGGCCGGCGATTACACGACGGCCAAGCAGATCTACTACGGCAGCGATGCACTGGCCGCCTACTTGCGCCAGGAACATGGCATGCCTAAGCAGGCCCTGTCCGGCCCGCTCGATGAAATGTTTGCTGCAGTGGATGCGCCGCTTGCCTACAATCCGGAAGCCTTGCGCGGTGCATTGCGCAAGCTGCGGACCGCGGCGGCGCAACAGCGCTGATCACCGCATGTTCCGTTTCCTACGCCGCTTGAGCGGGAGTCGACAGCTGAAAATCACATTGGCCGGCGCCACGCACCCCGGTGGTCATCGCGATCACAACGAGGATGCCTATTCCGTACTGCCCGAACAGAACACGGCGGTCATTGCCGACGGCATGGGCGGACTTGCGCGCGGCGAGGTGGCGAGCAAGATGGTCGTCACCGTCGTGACCGAAGTACTGGCGACCGGCTCGACGCCCGCCGCCGGTCTGCAGGAAGCGCACAAGCGCATCCGCGAGGCCAGCATGGCCAATGGCGGCTCAGAGCGCATGGGCTCGACCGCCGTGGTCATGACCATCGATAAATCGACCGCGCACGTACACTGGATCGGCGACAGCCGCGCTTATCTGTGGCGCAGCAAGACACTCAAACAGATCACCAAGGATCACTCGTTTGTCGAAGAACTGATCGATGCTGGCGCGATTAGTGCGAGCGAAGCCGAGACGCACCCGAATCGCAATGTGCTGACACGCGCTGTCGGCATCCGCGATACGGCCGACGTCAAAGCTGATCAAACCACCGTCGAACTGGAAGTCGGCGATTGCATCCTGATGTGCACGGACGGCCTGCATGGATATCTGCCGCGTGACGTCATCATCGACTGCCTTGTTCAGGGCGGCTCGGCGCAGGACATCGTCAACCGGATGATCGAACACACCTTGTCGGATACTGAGGCGGGCGACAACGTCACCGCGATCTGCGCCGTTGTGGGGGATTAAGGCGCGTGCTTGAAGCGGGCACCCTGCTGGGCAATTACAAGATCCTGGGCCAACTCGGCTCGGGTGGTATGGCCGACGTCTACAAGGCGGAGGACCAGACGCTCGGTCGCATCGTTGCGCTCAAGGTGCTGCCGCCGGAGTTCGGCCGCAACCCGCAGCTCGTCGCCCGTTTTGAGAAAGAAGTCCGCTCATCGGCGTCGCTGAACCACGCCGGCATCGTCACCGTTTTCGAAGTCGGGCGCGACCAGGGCGTGCACTACTATTCGATGCGCCTGCTGACCGGCGGCGATCTGCGCGGTCGCATCGAACGCGGCATGAGCGAGGTCGAAAGCCTCTCGATCCTGCGCGAGATCACCGACGCGTTTGTCCACGCCCATGCCGCCGGGTTTGTCCATCGCGACGTCAAGCCGGAAAACATCCTGTTCGACGAGCAGGGGCGTCCGGTACTGACTGATTTCGGCATCGCCAAGATCATGTCGTCCGAGTCGAAAATGACCGCGACCGGTGTGTCGATCGGCACGCCGCGCTACATCAGCCCGGAGCAAGCTCGCGGCCGTCCGGTCGACGCGCGCGCCGACATCTACAGCCTCGGCGTCATCCTCTACGAGATGCTGACCGGGCATCCGCCCTACGATGCGGAGGAGTCCCTCGCCGTCATCTTCAAGCACGTCACCGAGCCGATTCCGCGACTGCCGGAAAATCTGGCGCGTTTCCAGCCGATCATCGATTCTTTGATGGCCAAGGAACCGGCGCAGCGTCCGTCTTCTTCGACCGAATTGCTGCGCCTGATCGATGAACTGCTTCCACCGCAACGCACCGCGGCCATGTCGCAGTACTCGACCGCCGCTTTCGGTGTCGTGCGCTCGCCGACGACCGGCAACAGTCTGCCGACCATCGCGACCGATGGCAGTGGCCTGGCCGATCGCTTGCAGGAAGAACAAGCGCGCAAGCAGCGCGACGAAGAAGAACGCAAGCGTCAGGACGAGTTCGCTCGGCAAAAGGCCGAGGACGATGCCCGTCGTCGCAAGGCGGACGAAGCCGAGCAACAGCGTCGCGACGAACAGGCCCGCCTGCGCGCCGAAGAGGAGCGCGTACGCCAGGAAGTCCTCGCCAAGCAGAAAGCAGAAGACGATGCACGCCGCCGTGCTGCAGAAGAGGTCGAGCGCAAGCAACGTGAAGAGCAAGCAAGAATCCTCGCTGAACAAGAGCGAGCGCGCCAGGAGGAACTCGCACGCCAGAAAGCCGAGGAGGATGCACGCCGCCGCGCTGCCGAGGAGATCGAGCGCAAGAAGCGCGAAGAGCAGGCGCGTATCCGTGCCGAAGAAGAACGCGTGCGTCAGGAAGAACTTGCTCGCCAGAAGGCCGAAGACGACGCCCGAAAAAAGGCTGCTGCCGAGGAAGCAGCGCGCGTTCGCGCCGAACAAGAGCGAATCGCCCGCATAGAGCGCGAACGCGTTGCGGCTGAAGAAGCCGAGCGCAAGCGCTTCGCCGCCGAAGAGGCGCGCATCCGCCGCGAGGAGGAGCAGCGCATCAAGGCGGAACAGGCCGCTGCAAAGC
>JALYJV010000133.1 GCA_030775105.1 Pseudomonadota bacterium
ATGCTGTTCGGCCTTGCTGCCGCACCGGATCAGTGGTGGTGGATTACCCCCGGCGCCTTGGGCATGACCGCGATGTTCGTCTTCGCAAGCATCCCGTTCATGGATCAACGCAGCCTTGAGCGGCGACCCGAATACGCCGACTACATGCGGCGCGTTTCGGCGCTGGTCCCGCTGCCGCCGCGCGGCCGTTGAGGCACAGCCTCAACGGCCCATCAGCGGACTTTCACTGATTTGCGCGCGGCGCGGTCGTCGGCATCACGCCGGCACTCGAAGCGCGCGGAAAATCAGTAATGTCATCGAGGGACGGCTAGGATGGCCGCATCCAGATTCGGAGTCCGCCGTTGCCGTCCCTTGATCAGCAGTTTGTCCGTGCGCAGTTTCCGGCGTTCGCCGAGCCCACGCTCCGCGATCAGTGCTTCTTCGAGAACGCCGGCGGCTCGTATGCCTGCACGCAGGTCATCGAGCGCCTGAGCGAGTATTACCGGCGCCTCAAGGTCCAGCCTTACTACCGCTATCCGGCGTCACTCGAAACCGGCGCGCGGATGGACGACGCGCATCAGCGTCTTGCTGGATATCTCGGGGTGAGCGCCGCCGAAGTGCATTTCGGACCGTCGACATCGCAGAACCTCTACGTACTGGCGCAGGCGCTGCGCCTGCAACTGAAACCGGGCGACGAGATCGTCGTCACCCAGCAGGACCATGAGGCCAATCAGGGCGTCTGGCGACGCCTGGCCGGCGACGGCATCGTGATTCGGGAATGGGCGATCGATGCCGACAGCGGCGAGCTGACCCTTGCCGGGCTGGAGCGCGAAATCAGTTCACGCACCCGCGTCGTTGCATTCACGCAGTGCTCGAACATCCTCGGCCAGATCAATCCGGTTGCCGAGATCTGCGCACGCGTTCGTGCCGCAGGAGCGCTCAGCGTCGTCGATGGCGTGTCCTATGCGCCGCACGGGTTTCCGGATGTCGCTGCGCTCGGCGCGGACATCTATCTGTTTTCGCTGTACAAGACCTACGGCCCGCACCAGGGCCTGATGGTGCTGCGCGGCGACGTGCTCGAACGGCTTGGCAACCAGGGGCACTACTTCAACGGCGCACTGCCCCATAAGCGCATGGTGCCTGCGGGTCCGGATCATGCGCAGATCGCGGCGGCAGCAGGTATCGCCGACTACTTCGATGCACTCGACACCCATCATGGCGGTACCGCCGACGTTGGGCGTCCGGCTCGTGTGCGCGCACTGCTGGCGGGCGTCGAAGCCACGCTGACCCAGCGCATCCTTGACGCGCTGGGTCAGCGATCGGGCCTGCGCCTGCTCGGTCCGGTTGATGCCGCGCACAAGGCACCGACCATTGCCGTCGACCTGCACAGGATCGCTCCGGCCGACGCCGTTGAACAGCTGGGTCAGCGCGGCATCATGGCAGCCGGCGGACACTTCTATGCCGTGCGCCTGCTCGAGGCGATGGGCCTGGATCCTGCGCGCGGTGTACTGCGCCTGTCACTGGCACACTACAACAGCCATGCTGAAGTCGATCGTCTGCTCACGGCGCTCGATGCCTTGAAATAGTCTGGAGTCGAACATGCAGATCACCCTCCTTGTTCTGCTGGTCATCGCAGTGGCCGGATTTGCATGGCTGCTGCAACGGCTGAAGCAACAGCAACAGCTGCTCGACACCTTGCTGCAGGACCAGCAGGCGCTGAACGCAGCGTGGAATGCGCTGCCGCCGGATGCCGCGCAGCTCGCGAATGTCGGTGCCGCCAGCTTCATGAGCCTGGAAATTCTCAATCCTGTCGAACTTGCCGCGAAGGAATCGAGTTTTGCCGGCCCGCTCGGCAACATCGCACCCGGACTGCTGCGCAAGATTGTCTACCAGCGCGCGGCCGCGATCATCCGCGAAGATCTGCTTAAGCATGGCGTGCAGGCCGAGGTGAAGATCCATGGTCTGGCTTGAACTGCTGCTTGGACTTGCGCTGCTCAGCGTGATGCCGCTGGCGATGCTGCGCAGCTACGCAAATGAGCAAACCATCCGCAATGTTGCCGATGGCATGCGCCGCAGTGGCTCGCTGCTGATCGAGCGCCAGAAAGCCCGCCGCGCACAGCAGCAGATCTCCGGCGCACAACAGATCGCCGAAACCGTGATCGATGCCGGCACTTCGGCGGTGCGCGCGGTGCATTTCGGCATTGCCGAGATTCCGTTCGGCATCCTCGAAGCCCTGCCGGCGACACGCGACGCGACGCGCGTGGTCCGGCAAACCCATGACGTGATCGCCAATGCCGTCTATGGCTCGATCAAAGGTGCCAATCGTATCGCCGGCCTGCTCGCCCGCAATACGCTTACCGCCGGGCAACGCCCGCGCGCGAATGCATCTGAACTGCCCCGCGATGCCGTATCCCGTCTTCCCAAGCCCGATCCTGAAAAGGACTGAGCCCTGATCACCCCAGGAGCCGCGCCATGCTGACCGTTCACCATCTGAATCAATCCCGCTCGCAGCGCGTGCTGTGGCTGCTCGAAGAGCTCGGCCTTGAGTATCAGATCAAACACTACCAACGGAACAAGGTGACGATGCTGGCACCTCCGGAACTCAAGTCCGTGCATCCGCTCGGCAAGTCACCGGTGATCAGCGACGGCGATCTGGTCATTGCCGAAACCGGCGCGATCATCGAGTACCTGATCGAGAAATACGGCAATGGCAGGCTGATCCCCGCTGCGGGCAGTGCCGAGCGCCTGCGCTACACCTACTGGCTGCACTACGCCGAAGGCTCGCTGATGCCGCTGCTGGTGATGAAACTGGTAATCAGCAAAATCACACCGAGTGCACCGGCACTGATCCGGCCGATCGCGCGCGCCATCGTCAGCAGCCTGAATCAGCGCTTCCTCGGCCCCAACCTGAAAACCCATCTGGACTTCGTCGAATCCGAACTGGCGCGCAGCGAATGGCTGGCCGGTGATGCGCTCAGTGCAGCCGATGTGATCATGAGCTTCCCGCTCGAAGCGGCAAGCGCACGCAATGACGACGGCGTTGCGCGTCCGCATATCCAGGCGTTTGTCGAGCGTGTTCGCGCACGACCGGCCTATCAGCGTGCACTCGAAAAGGGTGGGCCGTACGAGTTGCTTCGTTAACTATATGCGTCATGTTAAGTCCATAGAATTGCCACGGTGAATGCTCCGTTAGTCCGCCCTTTCAGTTCTGGTGCGTTTCCAGAAATGGATGCGCTGCACGCCCTGATTGCGCGTGCAGGCAACGCGATCCGCAACGACGTCCTGTGCGAAGTGGAGCATCGTGGCCAACGCTTGCCAGTGCATTGCCTGGAACTGGGGTCGAAGTCACCTGACGCCGCCGCAGTGGGATTCTTCGGCGGTGTACACGGGGTTGAACGTATCGGCACCCAGATCCTGCTGGCCTGGATGGAATCGCTGATCGAGCGCCTGCAGTGGGATGAGTCGCTGCATCATCTGCTGCAGCGCGTGCGCCTGGTATTCGTGCCGCTGGTGAACCCGGGCGGCATGCTGAATCGCACGCGCTGCAATCTGGCGGGTGTTGATCTGATGCGCAACGCACCGGTCGACGCCGATCATCGCGTCGCGAGGCTACTCGGCGGACACCGGGTGTCACCGAGGTTGCCGTGGTATCGCGGCGCAGCCGGGGCACCGATGCAGCCAGAAGCCCAGGCCGTGTGCGATGTCGTCGAACAGCGCGTACTGCCGCATGCGTTCAGCCTGACGCTCGACTGCCATTCCGGGTTCGGCGTCAAGGACCGCATCTGGTTTCCCTACGCACGCTCGCACCAGCCGATCGAATGCCTGCCGGAACTCTTCGCGCTACGCACGATGTTCCGGCAATCACATCCATACCACAGCATCTACCGCATCGAGCCGCAGGCGGATCAGTACACCACGCACGGCGATCTCTGGGACTATCTGTTCGATCGCTCGCGCGCAGACCATGCACCCGGACGCTTCATCCCGCTGACACTGGAAATGGGTTCATGGCTGTGGATCAAGAAAAGTCCGGTGCAGCTGTTCTCGATGCTCGGCATGTTCAATCCGATGGCGCCGCACCGCCACCAGCGCATCCTGCGCACGCACGTCGCATTCTTCGATTTTCTGGTTCGCGCGGCGAGCGCGCACTCGCACTGGCGTCCGCATGACACCGCGCGACAGGCACTCAACGACGAGGCCCTGGCGTACTGGTATCAGGCGCAGAAGTCGATCCGGCCGTGAGCCCTGCACTGATCCCGCTGCTGCGTTCGCTGCCCGCGGCGAGCCCCCTTGGCTTTGATCTGAATGCGCGCCATTGCCTCGCACTGGATCTGAGCGCCGGCAATCCGCGACTCGACAGCTTCGATCCGCTGGATACCGCACGTTTCAGCACATGGATCGATCAGGAGATCGCCGCTGCGGGTGCCAACTATGCTGCCGGTGGCTATGGCGAGGATCGTGCGCTGTATCGCATGAGCGAGATCTTTGCCGCCGCCGATGGCGGTCATCGCACTGTGCATCTGGGCATCGACCTGTGGGCTCCGGCTGGCACGACTGTGTATAGCGTGCTTGATGGCCATATCCACAGCCTTGCCGACAATGCTGCATTTGGCGACTACGGGCCCACCGTGATCGTAGAGCACGCGC
>JALYJV010000134.1 GCA_030775105.1 Pseudomonadota bacterium
GTCTATCAGGGTGTGAAGGAAGTCAGCCCGACGGTGCTCGCCAGTGCGCGCATGTTGGGCGCCTCGCGCAACCAGCTGCTGCGGCACGTTTATCTGCCGAGCGCAACGAGCTGGGTTTTTTCGTCGCTGCACACTTCGGTCGGTCTGGCGTTCGTCGGCGCTGTCGTCGGCGAGTACCTTGGCTCTTCGCGTGGCGTCGGCTATCTGATTCTGCAAGCCGAAGGCTCGTTCGACATCAACACAGTGATGGCCGGCATCCTGGTGCTGACCGCGTTCGCGCTGGTGCTCGATTGGGCCGTTGGCCGAGTAGAAACGCACTTGATGAAGTGGCAGCCGCGCGCCGGCGAAACGGAAAAGCTCTAGTTATTGCCGTCAATCTGACGGAAGGCGACGCTGGACACGGTCGCGCCCCGACCGTAGGCTGCCGGCGCCATGTCAGATGCTTACGCCTATGCGAGCAACGGCCCGATCGAGCCGTTCTGGCAGCGCAACCGCGTCAACCGGTTCTTCCTGTTACCGCTCGACAAAGCGGTCCTCGCACGTATTGCCGGCCTGTCGGTTGGCTTCGTAGCGTCCTTCGCGCTGCTCCTGTTCGGCGGATTCGGCGTGTTTTTGCTGATGCTCGCGCTGCTGGCGATTTTGGTCACCGGGGCTCGTTACGGGTTCAAAATCATCGAGCGGTCGTCCAAGGGGTTCCTGCTTCCGTCCGATTACCCGCTGACCGATGACGATTTGGTAAGCGAGTACCTGCCGTACAAGTACGCCGCGATGACTTTGGTGTTCGGTGTGCTGGCCAAGTTGATGGAACTGATGAGCGGCGGCAACGAATTCGTTGCGATTATTGCGTGGCTGTTCTTCTTCGTAGCGATCATTCCTGCCGCGACGATGCGTCTCGTCATGACGGGCAGCCTGCGTGGCGCGTTGAATCCGACCGAGATGATTGCGCTGATCCAGCGTGTCGGCAAACCCTATGCCGCGCTTGCCGCGTTCATCTTCGTCGCCGAGCTGTGCCGAAGTTATGGCTTGGCAGCACTCGCCGCAGGCGGTGGGCTTAGCGTCGCCGGTTTGAAAACCGGCTTTGGCGTCGGCACCGTCATCCAGCTACTGCTGCTGTCAGCCGCCTTCTGGTACTTCACCTACATGATCTGCGGCCTGGTCGGTTACGCGATGTATCAGTTTTCCGACGCACTCGACATCTCCGTGATGGGCCCGGGCGAACAGGCGATGCGCAGCGTGGCGAACGCGCGCACGATCGATGTCAAGGCGCGCACGCGCGACGCGTTGATCGGACAGATGGTGGCGGCCGGCGAAATCAAGGAGGCGATCGACCATTTGTCGCACGACCTGAGCGAACGGCCCAACGATCTCTCATTGCACGCGCGGCTGCATCGATTGTTGCTGGCGGAGAACAGCACGCCGAGGATCGAGCACCATACGGACTCCTACCTGAAGCTGCTGGTGAAATCAGAAAATTGGCGTGAGGCGATCGAGCTGGTCGAAGAAGCGAAGGCGCGCCGCGCCGACTGGATGCCGCGCGAAGTGGAGCACATCGCGCCGCTGGCTCAGGCGGCGCTGCGCCTGAGCAAGCCGCAGCTGGCGGGGCTCCTGATCAAGGGCTTCGACAAAAAGCACGCAGTGCACGCGGACATTCCGAAGATCTACCTGATCGGCGCGCAGCTGATGGCCGAATGGGGCGGCAAGCCGGAAGAGGCGCAGCGGATTCTGCAGCACCTGCTCAAGCGCTATCCGTCGGATGCGGTCGCCACCGAAGCCGGCCGCTATCTGCAAGTCTTAAGCCGCGCCGCGCAGCCGCAGTAGCTAGCAAGTTTCAACACGTCGCTTCGGTCTCGCTTAGAAAAGCTACCTGCCCTGCGCGGAACCCGCATTGGGTCGCACGAGTGTCGCGTGCGCCGCGCCCACACTGCGGGGTACCTCGACTCCGCGCCCGTGGCGGCGGGCGACCGCCTGCCAATGGCGTCCCTGCGGGCCAGCAGATTCTGAGTCGGGGTCGTCGCGCGCAGGGCGGCGGTGCCTTACGGCTACGCCCACGTGGCCCGATGTGCTGCCGGCCCTGGATGCGCCCGCCGCCTGCCGTGCGCTGCGCGAGGCACGCCCGCATCCCGGTCGCGACGCCGAGCGCTGTGGCAATGCTGGAACGGCGGGGTAGTTGCCGGGACGTTAGCGTTTGATGCGGCGCGCTAACCGCAATGCTCATCGTGCATTTACTCATCGAGTCAACCTGGCCACAACGCTCGGCGCTGCGAGCGTGTGGTGGGCGTGCCTCGCGCAGCGGGACTCAGGTGGCGGGCGTAACCATTCACCGGCACGGCGGGCTCGCGACTCAGTAGCCGGAAGCCGAGCTACTGAAGCAAGGCAGTCCCTATCGAAAGCTGCGAGCCCGCAAGGTTCGCCGCCGGCCATGATCGCTCGCCACCGAGTGCCGCGGAGTCGAGGTTACCCCGCCGTGCGCTCGCAGCGCATGCGACTGCCCCCCGCGGCCGCAGCGCGGGCAACCCGCTAGTCTTCCAGCCCGAGCTCCTGAATCTTGCGAGTGATCGTGTTGCGGCCGAGGCCCAGCCTGGTAGCAGCATCGATCCGCCGCCCGTGGGTGTGCTTCAGCGCAGTGCGGATTACCGTTGCTTCGAATTCGCGCGCCAGCGCATCCATCACGTCGGGGGTGCCCGCCTTCAGCCGGCGCTCGACTTCTGCGGTCAGCTGCGTCAGCCAGTCTTGATCCGACCACACTGCGGCAGGCGGTGCTAGCTGCAGCGGAGCTGAATTGACCGCAGTCGTGGCGCTTGCCGGCGCCGCACCCACGCTCGGTGTCGATTCAGTTTCATGCCGGACTTCCTGCGGCAGATCTTCGACTTTCACGACTTGCGCCGGAGCGAGTACGGTCAACCAGTGACATAGATTCTCGAGTTGCCGCACGTTGCCGGGAAACGGCAGCTGGCTGACAAAAGCCAGTGCCTCGTCGGATAAGCGTTTCGGTTCCACCGCAAGCTCGGCTGCGCTCTTCGCCAGAAAATGTTTCGCCAGCAGTGCGATGTCTTCACGACGCTCGCGCAGCGACGGCAGCCGCAACTTGATCACATTCAGGCGGTGGTACAGATCCTCGCGAAAAGAGCCTTGTCGCACTCGCTCTTCGAGGTTCTGATGTGTCGCGGCGATCACGCGCGCGTCGGCCTTGATCGGCTGATGGCCGCCGACTCGGTAGTAAGTGCCGTCCGACAACACGCGCAG
>JALYJV010000135.1 GCA_030775105.1 Pseudomonadota bacterium
CCGCTGCACCTTGCGCAGAAGGCGAACGCACAGATGCAGCAGCAGGCCGAAGGCGGCGTGATCATTTTTGTGGCCAGCGTCAGCGCGCTGCGACCTTCACCAGGCACGGCAGCGTATGGCGCGGCCAAGGCCGCGACGCTGAGCCTGACGCAATCGCTCGCGGTCGAATGGGCGCCCAAGGTGCGCGTCGTTGCCGTTAGTCCGGGCATGGTCCGCACCGAGCAGTCCGAACTGCACTACGGCGACGAAGCTGGCATCGCCGCGGTATCGAAGACGGTGCCACTCGGGCGCATGGCGGTGCCGGATGACATCGGCAATGCCTGCGTGTGGCTGGCTTCGCCGGCAGCGTCGTACATCGCCGGCACGAATCTAGTCCTGCATGGCGGCGGTGAGCGGCCAGCGTTTCTCGATGCGGCAACGGTCAACGCATCTGAACAGAAGTCCACGTAGTCAGGTTCAGTCGCGTCGATGTAACGCGGCGGCGAGTTTGGGGGAATGCAACATGCGGTCAGTGGTCGTCAAGCCGGTCCTGCTCATCACGCTGGTCATCCCGGCCGTATTTGCGCTCACGGCCTGCGGTGACAGCCGGCCGGTCGGCAACAGTGGCCCGAGTCCCGGCGAGGATGCCCGCTGCCTGAACAACAGCGCGCTGCGCAATCCGTACTTTGGCGACCTGCACGTGCACACCAAGTATTCGCTCGACGCGAACACGCAGGGCACCGTCAACGGTCCGCACGAGGCCTACCGTTTTGCGATGGGCGAGCGTCTCGGCATCCAGCCCTACAACGAGAATGGCGAGCCGCTGCGCACGACGCAGATCGGCCGGCCGCTGGACTTCGCCGCAGTCACCGATCACGCCGAGCTGTTCGGCGAAACCGAGATCTGCACCAATCCGGAATACATCGGCTACTACGCGCCGGAATGCATCCTCTATCGCAGCTTCCCCGAGCAGTCGTTCCTGATCTTCAACCTCGTTGCGGTCGGCCTGCCGGAGCTGCCGCAGTTTCCTGTGCCGCCGGGCGTGCGGTTGGTGTCGGACCTGCCCGTTGTCGGCGCCAACGGCAAGATTCCGCGCCTGCCGTACTGCGGTATCGATGGTCAGCTCTGTCTGAATGCCGCGGCGACGCCATGGCAAGACATCCAGGCTGCAGCTGCCGCCTACAACGACACCAGCGATGCATGCCGCTTCACGACCTTCGTCGGCTACGAATGGACCGGCGCGCCGATGGCGAACAACCTGCATCGCAACGTCATCTTCCGCAGCGACGTCGTGCCGTCAATTCCACCGGCCTTCCAGGAATATCCGCGTCCGGAGCTGCTGTGGCAGGCGCTCGACGAGCAGTGTGGTGAAGTCGGGAACTGCGACTTCCTGACGATTCCGCATAACTCGAATCTGTCCGGCGGCCTGATGTTCGAGGCCAAGGATCGCTTCAACGACGACTACACGCGCGAGTTCGCGCAGCAGCGCCAGGACAACGAACCGCTGGTCGAGATCTACCAGCACAAGGGCCAGTCCGAATGCATGGCGTCGGTCGGTGCCGGCGCCAACGATGAACTGTGCGGTTTCGAGCTGCTGCCGTACCGCAACTTCCTCGGCAGCCAGATCAGCCCGGCGGTGAGCGGTGCACCGCTGGAGCAGGACTTCCTGCGCTCGGCGCTCAAGGAAGGCATGCGCCTGGAACAGACGCTCGGCGCCAATCCGTTCAAGTACGGTTTCGTCGGCAGTTCGGACACGCACCTCGGCACGCCGGGACTCACTTCGGAGATCGACTATCCGGGCCATGGCGGCGCCGGTGGTGGTGCGCAGGCAGAAGGCGCCGCCAGCCTGACCGACCTGGTCGAGAACAGCCCCGGCGGCCTCGCCGTGCTGTGGGCCGAGGAGAACACGCGCGATGCGCTGTTCGCCGCGATGCGCCGCCGCGAAGCCTATGCGACCAGCGGCACGCGGCTGGTCGTGCGTTTCTTCAGTGGCTGGAATCTGCCGGACGATCTGTGCGGCGCAAACAATTTCGCTGCTGTCGGCTATGCCAATGGTGTGCCGATGGGCGGTGATCTGCCGGTGCCGACTTCGTCTGCGCCGCGCTTCGCGGTGTCTGCACTGCGCGATCCCGGTGTCGCGAATGACCCGGCCGAGCCCCTGCAGCGCATCCAGATCATCAAGGGCTGGGTCGGCATCGACGGCAGCACGCATGAGCAGGTCTTCGAAGTCGCGGGCGATCCGGCGAATGGCGCCAGCGTCGATCTCGCCACCTGCGAAACGTCGGGGCAGGGCTTTGCCAGCCTCTGCGCGGTCTGGCAGGACCCGGACTTCGATGCGGCTGAATCCGCGTTCTACTACGCGCGTATCGTCGAGAACCCGAGTTGCCGCTGGTCCGCGCGGCAGTGTCTGGCTGCAGGCGTCGACTGCAGCAATCCGGATGCCGTGCCCGAGGCGCTGGCTTCGTGCTGCGATGCCAACTTACCGAAGACGGTGCAGGAGCGCGCGTGGACGTCACCGATCTGGTATCGGCCCAATGGCTAAGTCCATTTCGAGGTGTAGCCCGGATGAAATCCGGGGTCTGCGCTTGCCGCTAGCCCAAAGCCCCGGACTGTGTCCGGGCTACGATTCTGAATGAAGATGCCGCGCCTGCTTCGACTGCCGCTGCTGCACTTTCTGTTGCTGGGCAGTGCGCTGCTGCTCGTTGAGCAGCAGTTTGCTGTGGAAGAGCCTGCCGCAACCGCAGCGATCCACATCGACAGTCGTGAGATCGCAGGACTCAGCGATGACTGGCAGCAGGAGACCGGCGTTGCACCGAACGCAACGCAGCTCAAGGCCAGCATCGAACGCCATGTCGACGATGAACTGCTGATGGCGGAGGCCCTGCGCCTCGATCTCGATCAGACCGATCCGGTTGCACGCGCGCGCCTGCTGCAGAACATGCGTTTCGCGTTTCCGCAGCGCCGTGCGAGCGATGCCAGTCTGCTGCACGAGGCGCGAATCATGGACATGAGCCGCCGCGATCTCGTCGTGCGCCGCCGCTTGATCCAGGTCATGGAACGGCGGCTCGCTGCCAATGTCGCATATGACGAACAAAGCTTCGCCGAGTATCTGCAGCTGCACACGCAGCGTTATGGCCAGCCGGCGCGCATTGCGTTCCGGCAGTTCTTTTTCAACGCATCCGATTCCGCAATTATTGAGCGTGCGCGCAACGAGCTCGCGCGGGGCGCAGTAGTGCCGGACACAGTGGGCGATGCGTTCCTGCATGGTCAGGTGTTCCCGCCGCTGAGCATGGACGAGATCACCCAGCGCTTCGGTGCAGAGTTCGCCACGGTTCTGCAGGCGCAGCCGGCAGGACAGTGGGTCGGCCCGCTGCATTCCGCCTACGGCTCGCATCTGGTCGAGATCACACAGCGCGTCGATGCGCAGCCCGTTGCCGGCGAGAAAGCGCGCAATCAGGCGCTGCGTGCCTGGATTGCGGCACAGCAGCCGCAGCAGATGCGCGCGGCGTTGAAGGAACTGCGCGAGCGTTATGAAGTGCAGCTGCCGGCCGACTATGCGCAGCGTGCCGCAGGGAGCGGTGCATGAGACTGCTGCGCATCCTGACGCTGCTCGTGTTGTTGATTGCGCCCTTGCCTTCGCAGGCACACCCGCTCGCGCCGGCGCTGCTCGACCTGCGCGAAATCGCGACTCATGACTACGACGCGCACTGGCGCACGTCGGTGTTGCGCGTGCGGGGAGGCGAGCTGACGCCGCAGTGGCCGCAGGACTGTAAGGCCACCGAGCAGGGCACGCCGCAGTATTTCAACGACGAAGCAGCGGTCGAGCAGCGCTGGCGTCTGCGGTGCGCGAATGCCTTGCCCGGACAGCTGATGCAGATCAGGGGCTTGTCCGGCAGCGGCATCAACGTGATTTTGAACCTCCGGCTCGCCGATGGCAGCACTGCACAGACCCTGCTGGGCTCAGGCGACACATCATTCGTCGTGCCGCAGGCGGAGATGCAGCCGCCGGTGTTCCAGCACTACATGACGCTGGGTATCGAACATCTGCTGTTCGGTTTTGATCACGTGCTGTTCGTGCTCGGCCTGTTGCTGCTGGTGCGGCGGCCATCGACCCTGCTGCTCACCGTGACCGCATTCACGCTGGGGCACAGCTGCACGCTGGCACTGGCGGCGCTGGGGCTCATCAATGTCAACCCGGCACTGACTGAGCTGGCGATTGCGATCAGCATCCTGCTCCTCGCCGTGACCGTGGTGCGACCCGCCAACGCACCGCCAACGCTGTTGTCGCGCTGGCCGGCGCTGATGGCCGCCGCTTTCGGGCTATTGCATGGGCTCGGCTTTGCCGGCGCGCTGGCAGGCATCGGATTGCCGCAGGACGAAATACCGCTCGCATTGCTGGCGTTCAACGTCGGCATTGAAGCCGGCCAGTTGCTGCTGATTGCCGCAGCGCTGGTGCTGGCTGCGCTATGGCGGCGTGTGTCAGTGTCGCAGCCGTCGGGCACGGTGCTGCTCCGCCTGCTGCCGTCGTACCTGATGGGCACCCTGGCCGCTTACTGGTGCATGCACCGCGCTGCGGCGGTGTGGTCATGAATGTGCCAGAACCTCAGACGCCGCGCGTGATCCGCCAACGCATGGCGATCGGAATTGCAGGCGCTGCGGTTGCGGTGCTCGCCGCGCTCGCCTGGCCGCAATGGCAGGCCCATCAGGCGCAGGTCGCCCAGCAGGCTGACGCGATCCTCGGCACACGTGCCGACTGCGCCGCCTACTCGGGCATCCCCGCTGCGTGGGGCGATGAACCCACCTCCGGCATGCGCTGGATCGACCCAGGCCGTGTCGATTTTGGCAGCGACGGTGGCTACGCCGACGAACGTCCGGTGCGACCGGCGCAGGTCGGCGGGTTCTGGATCGACCGCACCGAAGTCACCAACGCCCAGTTCGCGAGCTTCGTGAGCGCCACCGGCTATGTCACGACCGCAGAACGAGGCGGTGGCGCGGCGGTGTTTCGCGACCCGGCGGCGGACGCCGAGGTGGAGAGCGCGGCCGACTGGTGGACTCTCGAGACGCAGGCGAACTGGCGGCAGCCGGAAGGCCCCGACAGCAGCATCGAACGCCGTGAGCACGAGCCCGTCGTCGATGTCAGTCATGCCGATGCGCTGGCCTATGCGCAGTGGCTCGGGCGCGAGCTGCCGAGCGAGCTGGAATGGGAATTCGCGGCCAAGGCCGGGCGTGACAACGAGACGGCGGACGCGGCGCTGCTGGACGCGCAGCAGCAGCCGCAGGCGAACTTCTGGCAGGGCCTGTTTCCGTACGACGATCAGGTCGAGGACGGCTATCGCGGGCGCGCGCCGGTCGGTTGTTACGCTGCAAATCCCAATGACCTGCACGACATGGTTGGCAATGTCTGGGAATGGACGCGCGACGCGTATGTCGCCACCATGGACGAGCCGCCTTCAGTGGTACCGCGGCAGGTGATCAAGGGCGGTTCGTATCTGTGTGCGTCAAATTACTGTGCGCGTGCGCGCGCTTCGTCGCGGCAGGGCCAGGAAGCGGATCTGCCGACTTCGCATCTGGGGTTCCGTACCGTACTCAGGCCCTGATCCGTCCGGGGATCGACTACTGTATTCGGAGCATTCAGCGCGGCGGGGAAGCGGGGAGACTGGAAGCGAGCGACTGGCCTGGCATGGGCCGCTGCAACAGGGGATGGGGCATGAACAACACGAAGAAGCGGATCGGGGCGGTACTGGTGCTGATGCTCATGGGGCTGTCCGTTGCAGTCCAGGCCAGCGAAGGGACGCAGGCCGTGATCGATTGCATGGATGCCAATGTGCCGAAGAGCCTGCGTGTCCAGGACATCGAGCTCGCCGCCACGCGCGCCGACAGCCCGGACACGACGACGCTGCGCGGCAAGGTCTACGTGCTGCGCCAGAAGAGCGCAGAAGGCCGGGAGACCGTTCGTGCGACGCTGCGCATTGCCTCGCCGGACTATCTGAAGGGGGCGTCGTATCTGATCCGCCAGTCGGAATCGCCCGGCCAGGACGGCATGTACGTGTTCCTGCCCTCGGTCAAGCGCGTGCGCCGCATCAGCGGCGAGTTCTCCGACGGCCCGCTGCTGGGGACGAATGTCAGCTACTACGATTTCAAGCAGATGCAGCACGCGGTCGGTGACGCCGCTGCGGCACGCGAACGCGATGACACGCTTCAGGATCGGCCGGTCTACGTGATCACCTATACGCCGACGAGTGAAGCCGGCACGAAGTACAGCCTCGTGCGCCTGTGGGTCGATCAGAAGAGCTGCGTAGCGTTGCAGGCCGAGTTCATGGAAGGCGGCAAGCTGCGCAAGCGCATGAGCGGCGATGCTTCGGCGCTGCGCCAGACCGGCGATGCCTGGTATCTGTCCGAGCTGCGCCTCGACGATCTCAAGGACAAGAGCAGCACGCAGGTCAAGTTCGTTGCCACAGCCTCCGGGCCGGAGTTGCCGACGCGTCTCTTCGATCCCAAGGCCTTCTATCTCGGCAACTGAGCGGTGCCCGCGTAACGGCTTGCCTTGCGCGCTTGAGAAGCGCTGAGCGAAAGCTGGCGTTCCCGCAGGTGTGAAAAGCCCTGGCTGCGACCTGGGCTTTTTCGTGCGTTGCACTCATTCCAGCGGAATCAGAGGCTTGCGCCGGATTGTTGATGCAACAGGACGGCTGCCGTTCAGTCTGGGGACGACGCACTGCAATAAAAATGGCAAGAAGTTGCCATCGAAGGCTGTCAGAAAGGCTGCCCGAGTCTGATTTCCCGGGCACCTCGCCGGTCGTGCGTGGTCTAAGTCGCAGCTCGTCCGACGGCCAGCGCGGTTTCGCGTACGAGCCTTGCGGGACGTTCCTCGTAGATGTTGTGCCCACTGCCAAGGCCCGATTGGAGAACCGATATGGTCGTCGAACTCGTCCGGAGTCGCAGTAAGGAACCCAAGGTCAACCAGGACTTGGTCTCCATGCTGCGTGAAGTGCTCAGAATGGCCGAGGCCGGCGAGTTGCAGGCCGCGGCGATCGCTTACGTGCACGCTAACTCGCCGGTGATCTGTTACGAGGCCGACGGTTACGAAGCCGTGATCGCCTGCGCGGCACGCCAGGTCGAGGAGGAGATGCGCAGCGTTATTTTCGACGACGCCGACACCGCCTGATCGCTTCGGCGCTACCACAAGATCGCCACTGCGGAGTCCCTTCATCCCAACGGATGATGCCGCGCTGCGTGCCGCCCCCGGAGAATGCGGCAGACCAAAAGAGGGGATCGTGATGACACAGGCAGCATTTCCGAACGGCGCAACGCTGGTGTTCGGTGGTAGCGGCGGTATCGGCCAGGAAGTCGCCAAGAGCTTCGGCCGTGCCGGCTCCGATGTCGCGATCGTGTATCGCTCGAAGCAGGAAGTCGCCGAAAAGGTCGCTGCCGAAATCAGCAGCGGCGGACGCAAGTCGACGATCCATGCAGCCGATGTGCGCGAGTCCGCGCAGGTGGCCGCCGCGGTGCAGGCCGCGATCAAGGCGCACGGCCGGATCCACACCGTGGTCTGGGCCGCCGGTCCGGTCGTCGAGCAGGTGCATCTTGCCGATACCTCCGAAGAACTCTGGCGCAAGTCGGTCGACATCGAAGTCCACGGCTTCTTCAATGCGATGAAGGCGACCATTCCGCATCTGCGCGCGCAGGGCGGTGGCTCCTACGTGCACCTCGGCTCGGCCGGGCAGGCCTGGTGGCCGGCGAAGGACGGCCTGTCGGTCGCGCCCAAGGCCGCGAACGAAGCGCTGGTGCAGGGCATCGCCAAGGAAGAAGGCAAGTACAACATCCGCGCCAACTCGATTCTGGTCGGCGTCATCGAGGCCGGCATGTTCCTCGAGCTGCTCAAGCGTGGCGTGTTCGACCAGGCCTGGACCGAAGAAACCCAGAAGCTGCTGTGCATCAAGCGCTGGGGCAAGCCGGAAGAGATCGGCAGCGCCGCGGTGTTCCTGGCCACCAACGGTTACGTCACCGGCCAGCAGATTAACGTGTCCGGCGGCTTCGGTATCTAGTCCGCATTCAATCGGGGAATATTCATGGCATTGCGCCTGGAAGACATCGAGCTGATCAAGCAGCTCAAGTACGCCTACTGCCGCTGCATCGACACGGCCAACATCGCCGAGCTCAAGGAGCTGTTCACCGAAGACGCCAGCGTGCGTTACGAGGGCGGCAGCTACCTGTTTGAAGCGCAGGGTCGCGACAAGATTCTCGAAGCACTGGAATACGCATTCCACGCCGAGGCGATCGCGTTTCACCACGTCAATCATCCGGAAATCACTGTCACCTCGGAAACCGAAGCGACCGGTGTCTGGTATCTGAAGGACTGGTTCTGCGATCTGCGCAACAAGATCATCACCGACGGTTCGTCGTTCTACCGCGACACCTACGTCAAGCAGAACGGCAAGTGGCTGATCAAGCGCGCGACCTATACCCGGGTGTTCGAGATCGTCACCCCGTTCACCGAGCCGCCCAACATCACCGCGCACTACCTCGCCAAGCACGGCAAGAAGCTGCCGGCGTAGTCTGCGGTTGGCGACCGATGCGCGCCGGCGTCAATTCGACGGTCAGCGCACCGGATCGGGCTCGATGAGCATGACGATCCTGACGCGACTGTCGACCACGGCATGGTCGACATAGGCCACGGCCGTGCGATTGCCTGCGACCAGATCCACCGCGGTGCGGCTGTCAGGCACCTTCAGCGGCGGCGAGGTCTGCCCGGAGAACACCAGGCGCGCCCAGTAGGCGTCCACCGTCGCCAGATCCTTGCGCACCACCTGCGCGTAGAACTGCCGGCGTTCCTCGCTGTGCTCGTTGATGTCGATGGGCGTGGCGACAGCGCCGGACGGCAGCTTGCGGTAGCGGCCCATGAAGATGTTGATGGCGTCGCTGCTGCTCAGGGTCGTCACACCGCTGTCCGGGTGCACGATCAGAGCCAGGCGCGGCGGCGGCGCTTCCTGCGCACTGGATCCGAGCGACAGCAGCAGCGCGATCAGTGAGACGAAAGTGGAATTCATCGCCATGCTCAGAAGATGAAATCGACGGCCAGGCCGAAGACGGTCATGCGGTCGGCGCCGCGTTGTGGCATGCGGTCCTCGATCACCAGCGTCGTGCCGTTCATCCAGACCTGATCGACCTGGACCTTGAGTGCCACGTGGGGGCGAATGTCGTAGCGCAGCCCGAGTGAAAAGCTGCGCTGATCGTTGTAGCCCAGTGCCTGCACCCGGTAGGCGCCCGCGTTGAGCGCTGCGAACTGCGGGGTGTCTGGCAGGCCGGTTCCCTGGATGTCGTTCAGGCTGTGGATGAACGCGAACATGCCGTACGGCGTGAGCGCATCGACTTTGTAGCCGGCGGTGAGCAGCCCGGTGACGGCATTGCGCCCGGCGATGCCTTCGGCACGAGTGCGCGCGAGGAACAGCCGCGACTGCAACGGCCCTTCGTCGTAGGCGGCGCCGGTGACGAAGAACAGCGTGCGACGATCGCGACTCGCGAAGGTGTCGGCCAGATCCATCGCCTGTGGCTCGCCGGTCTGGCGCAGGCCGGCGAGCAGCGCATCGACGTTCGGCGTCGAGCCGAGTTCGAAGATGCCGCTGCCCGCACGCACGACCCAGGCGCCGAACGCGTACTCGACATGTCCGCCCCACAACTTGCTCGTGCTGAGGTCGTTGATCGTTCCGTCGGCGCGGGCGATCTTGCCGGTCGCGGCGCCGCCGTACAGCTTCATGCTGGCCAGGCCCTCGCCGACCGGCACGGTCACGACCAGATCGCCGCCGTCGTAGGCGTCGGTGGGAATGAAGCCAAACGCCTCCACGGCGGGTCGGATGCCTGCCTGCGAATAGCCGATGTCGCGGGAATCCGCGCGCGGATAGATTTCCCAGCCGACCCGTCCTGCGCGCAGGCTCAGCGTCTCGTTGACGTTGTAGCGGGCAAATGCGCGCGTGATCCGCGGCTGCCAGTCGTTGTCGGGGCTCAATCGGGTGAGCGCCTGTGCCACGACTTCGAATTCGCGATTCCAGGCCGCGTTAGCCTGGACACCGAGGAGCGAGTCGGTGGCGAGTTCCAGCTTGCCGGCCTGAGCGCCGCTGGGCTGATGGATCGAGCGGCGGTACTCGAGGCCCTCGTCATCGTGATACAGCGCGCCGATGGTGCCGAAGCCGCCCAGGGTCAGTCGGCGTTCGTCAGCGCTGACGCCGGATGACGCGAACACCAGAACGGCTGTCGCCAGGGTGATCAGCAGCAGCTGCCGGGGTGTGTCCAAAGCTCCGCTCTCCGCACACCGGGTGAGGTCTGGCCGGTGGCCAGACGCGGGGTGTGGCCGCATTCGAGTCTACGCGGGCAGTACCCCGGCGCTTCTGTGCGGTACCAGACGCTGCCATAGCGCCGATGGAAGGACGCGCAGATCTGTCGCCGGCCGCGGTTCAGGCCGGCAATGGCGCGACACGGGCGCGGCCGCGACCGCTCTGCTTGACGAGGTACATCGCCTGGTCCGCTCGCGCCAGCGCAGGCACCGCGGAGGTTTCGCTCTCGGCAACCAGCGCAACGCCGATGCTGGCGCCGATCTGCACCGTGATGCCGTTGTCGAGATCCATCGGCTTGCCGATGCCGTCGATGATCGTCCGCGCGATCTGCTCGGCATCCGCCACGCTGTCGATGCTGACCAGGGCCACCGTGAACTCGTCGCCGCCGAGGCGTGCGACCAGGTCGGTGCGCCGCACGGCACGCTGGATGATCGCAGCCACGCAGCGCAGGACTTCGTCGCCGACCGCATGGCCATGGGTGTCATTGGCCTGCTTGAAGCGATCGAGGTCGATCATCAGCAGCGCGAGCAGCGAGTCCGACTCGCGGCGTCGCCGCGCCAGCACCGGCTGCAGCTCGCTGTCGAATCCGCGGCGGTTGAGCAGGCCAGTGAGCGTATCGCGCGATGCGAGCCTCTGGGCGGACAGTTCCGAGTGCTTGCGATGGCTGATGTCGTTGATCAGTCCTTGCAAACTGCCGTCATCGAGCGGCGTCAGCACGATCTCGATCCACTGACTGCCGCCGCCGTTCGCTGTTAGCTCCAGATCCGCTTCACGCAGGGTGCCGCTGGCAAGGCTGTCGTCGATCAGCGCCTGTACGCGCGCCGCATGGATCGGCAACAGCGTCTGCAGCGATTGTTGTGGCGCGGGTTGTCCGAGCAGGTTCGCAAACGCCGGGTTCCACGTCTGCAGCAACCCGCTGCGATCCACGGTGAAGATGCCGGCATCGACCTTCTCGAAGATCAGGGCCAGACGCCGTTCTCCGGCCTCGCGCTCCAGGCGCAGCCTGCGTTCGGTGTCGATCAGGTCCGACAGACGGGTGATCAGTGCGTTGACGTCGCCGACCAGGCGGCCGATCTCGTCCTCGCGATTGCGCGGCGGTGTGTGCAATTGCATGCCGGTCCGCAATTCCAGGTGATGCAGCTCATCGGAGATGCCCTTGATCGGTCGCGTGATCAGGTTGTAGACCACCCACGCGACCGCAAGCGCCACCAGCGCGACTTCGAGACCCAGCACCAGCAGCAGGTAGCGGGTGTATTCGCGGGCATCCGCTCTGATGACCGCCTTCGAGGCATGCAGCTCGATCTGGCCGACGGCTTCGCTGGTATTGAAAGGAGAGTAGATCGTGCGCTTGATCGACAGCGTGTCCGCTCGCGCGAGCGCGTCCCCGGTGGTGACGTTTCTTTCGAACAAGGTGTCGCCGTCGGTGCTGATGCGGGCGCCTGCAACGGCGTGATTGAGCAACAGCCCGTCGACGATCTCGCGCGCGAGCGCTTCGTCCCTGACAAAGCAGGCGATGCTGACCGCCTGTTCCACCACCGACAGCAGTTCCTCCAGTCCGGTTGTCAGCCGTCGCTCCTCATGACGCTGCAGCATCCACGCCGAGGCTCCGGCGAAGACGAAGCCGACCAGCAGCGCGAGTCCGATGATCGACAGCGTGGTGCGCGCAACGATGCTGTTGGGCAGCAGCGACCGAAACGTGGATCGGATCATTGACGTGACTTCGCCGCCAGCTCCATCACGACCTTGACCCGTGCATCGACCAGCTCGCGATCGACATAGGCAATCGCGGCGCGATTGCCGGCGACCAGCTGCACCGCGGTCCTGCCGTCCGGAACCTGCAGCGGCGCGGAAGCCTGTCCCGAGAACATCAGC
The DNA here is from genome assembly GCA_030775105.1 of Pseudomonadota bacterium. Classification (GTDB taxonomy): domain Bacteria; phylum Pseudomonadota; class Gammaproteobacteria; order Nevskiales; family Nevskiaceae; genus Solimonas. The sequence continues at coordinate 12,177 of JALYJV010000135.1, forward strand.
CGCGCCCAGTAGGCATCGATGTCGGCGAGGTCCTTGCCGACGAGCAGATCGTAGAACTGCTTGCGCTCCGCGCTGATTTCACCGATGTCGATCGGAAACGCGACGATCCCCGACGGCAGCTTGCGATAGCGGCCCATGAAGATGTTCACGGCCGCGCTCGGCTCGAGCGTAGTGACGCCGCTGGCCGGGTGCGCGATGACCACCAGGTTGCTCGTTGCGGATTCGGCGTCGCCGCGCAGCGGCAGCACCATCATCAGCAGGGCCGACAGTAGGAGGAGCAGGGTTCGCATCAGCGCGCTCAGAAGATGAAGTCCAGCGCCACGCCGAGAACCGTCATCTCGAAATTTTCCTGGGGTGGCGGGTTGCGGTCGAAGATCAGGTTGCTGTCGCGCACCCAGATGTGATCGAGCTGCAGCTTCAGCGCCAGCTTCGGCGCGAAATCATAGCGCAGGCCGAGCGCCGCACTGCGCTGGTTGGACTGACCCGCGGCCTGCACCGCCAGGGCGCCGGCGTTGAGCGCGGCAAACTCTGGCGTGTCCGGCAGGCCGGTGCCGCGGATCCGGTCGGCGTTGTCGACGAAGGCCAGCATCGCGTACGGCGTGAGCGTGTCGATGCGATAACCGCCTGTGAGCAGGCCGACGCGCAGATCGGGCGACGTTGCCGCCTCGCCGTCGACGGTACCGGCGAACAGCTGGACCTGCAGCGGCCCCTCGCTGTACGCGGCGCCGGCGACAGTGAACAGGATGTCGCGGCCGTTGCGGTCGAACGCTGCGGCCAGCGCCAGCGCCTGCGGCTGTCCGGTCTGCCGCAGGCCGTCGGCGAGGCCGTCCAGCGACACGACTTCGTCCAGCCGGTAGTTCCCGGCGCCGAGGCGCAAGATCCAGGGGCCGTGGAGGTACTGGACGTGGCCGCCCCAGATCCGGGCGCCGTCGAGGTCGTTGGCGGAGCGGTCGGCGGAGACGACCTTGCCGGACGCAGCGCCACCGTAGAGCTTCAGGCTGGCAAGGCCGTCCCCGACCGGGTGGGTCAGCCCCAGCTCGGCGCCGTCGAAGTAGGCCGTCGGCACGATGCCGAAAATCTCCACTGCAGGGCGGATGGTCAGCTGCGAGTAGCCGATATCGCGCGAATCCGCGCGCGGGTAGATTTCCAAGCCGATCCGGCCGGCGCGCAGCTCTGCCATCCCGGCGTAGTCGTAGCGCAGGAAGGCGCGGGTCAGTTCAGGCTGCCAATCGTTTTCAGGTGTCAGGCGGGTGACGCCCTGAACCACCAGTTCGACTTCCCGATTCCAGGCCGCGTTGACCTGCAAGCCGGCGAGGGAATCAGTGTCGAAGTCGAGCTTGCCGGATTCGGCGCCCGAGGGTTGACTGACCGAGCGGCGGTACTCGACGCCGTCTTCGTCGTGGTACAGCGCGGCGAGCGTGCCGAAGCCGGCGAAGCTCAGGCGCCGTTCGCCCAGATCCGCTGCCGCGGGGCTGCACAGGCTGCATACCAGCGTGCCGATCGTAAGCTTGCGACTCCACCTTCCATTCACGGTTCTGGTCTCCCAGGCGGGACGGGATGCGGGATTGCCCTGCATGCCTCGTCTTTCAGCGCCCGTAATGCCGCAATCACAGCCAGACTACACCGGAACGAACGGGGCTACCTGAACCTCCGCTGCACGTTCTGTGCGGACTATCGCTCCCGATCGGAGCGGGGTGGTGCCTCCCTGGCGCTACCTCGTACTTCACGACGCCCCCAGCCGGCCACGCCGAGGCGATCGCGTTCCACCACGTCAATCATCCGGAAATCAGCGTCACGTCGGAAACCGAGGCGACCGGGGTCTGGTATCTGAAGGACTGGTTCTGCGATCTGCGCAACAAGATCATCACCGACGGCTCGTCGTTGTACCGCGATACCTACGTCAAGCAGAACGGCAAGTGGCCGATCAAGCGCGCGACCTATACCCGTGTGTTCGAGATCGTCACGCCTTTCACCGAGCCGCCCAACATCACCGCGCACTACCTCGCCAGGCACGGAAAGAAGCTGCCGCCGGCCGTGGCGTAACGCTGCAAGGGTGAAGCGCCATTCGATGGCGGGCGGCTAAGATGAGCGCCCGCTGTCGAGAACCCACCATGAAACTTCGCGCACTCATTCTTCTGCTCGGCGTCGCCGCCTGCACCCCTGCCGCATCCGGATACCCGGAAGACGTCGATGCATATCTGAAGACGCTGTCCGCCGTCGAGAAAGCCAAAGCGCCGATGTCACTGGAGCCGCTGTTTGCCGCCGCCGGTGCTGCGCAGGATGCACTGATGGCAATCCAGGGGGACGGCGATCAGGCTTGGCAGGAAACGCTCAGCGATACTGACTACGCGAAGCTGCGCAAGCAGCTGCGTGGCGTGCACCTTTCGCGTGGCCACGATGTTTACGCCCAGCCTGACGGTCAGTTCCTGAGCAAGCTTGCGCAAGCACACGGCCGCGCCGAAGACCGCGCCTTCTTCGCGCTCTACGAAAAACTCTGGACTGCCGAGATGCTGCCGCAGTACCTGAATCTCGGCACGGGCCAGGCGCCGTGCGTGCGCTTCGGCGACGACATCGTCGGACCGCTTTACAGCGAGTGGAGTCAGTACGCGTCCGCGCATCCGCAAGCCTACACCGCGTTCGCCATGCAGACACTGCGCGATCTTGAAGAGGTCGTGGAACTCGGCACCTGCGCCTGTGGCGCTGTCGACAGCGTGAAGCGCGAGCTCAGCGCCTTCATCGATCAGTTTCCGAAATCAGCGGCGCAGCCCAAAGTGCAGCTGCGGCTGGATGAACTGAACCGCGACGACGTCGATCATTTCGTGCACTGTCGCTGAGACACAACGCGGCAGATTGATGCGCTGGTCTCTCGATACGTCGCGCGCTGCGCGCGCGGCACTCGAGACGAACGGTGGGTGTTTGATCCAGTGAGTACAAAAATGGTCCGTTCGTCTCGAGTGCCTGCGAAGCAGGTGTATCGAGAGACCGGCGCAAATCTAAGAAGCTCAGCCCAACGACAACACGCTGTTCAGCATCAATCGCACCAGCATCGTCTGCCGCGTGACGCCGGTCTTGCAGAAGATCGAACGCAGGTGGGTGCGCGCGGTGTTGCGGCGCACGTTCATCTGCTCGGCGGCTTCGTCGAGGGTCAGGCCTTCGGCGAGCAGCAGCGCGAGTTGCGCTTCCATGCGGGTCAGGCCGAACAGGCGGCGCACGAGTTCCTGCGACGGCTGTGCGGCGTTGGATTCCGGATCGCGCAGAAACACGACGACCGCAGGGCGTTGCTTGCTTTCCGACCACTGGCCCAGTGGAATCGCACGCACCAGCACGCCGATCTTGGCGCGACCGGACGGACGCGATACTGAAATGGCTTCGATGACGGCCGGGCCGTCTCCGCTGGCTTCAACCGGCGCGGCGCCAGTTTCGCTGTGCGCCGAGCGGATCATGCGTTGCAGGTCGCGGCTTTCATGGCTGCTGTCGACGCACAGCGTGTTGCCGGACAGCCAGATGCCGTCCTTTTCGCTGAGGATGCGCCGTGCTTCCTGATTGGTTTCGATGATCGTGCCGTCCTGCGCGATGCTGATCATGCCGAGCAGCATGCGGTTGACGGTACCGGCAAACAGCTGGCGTTCGCACTCGAGGAAGTCGAGACGCGCGTGCAGCTGGATCGAGCGCTTGAGATGCGGCAGCAGGAAGCGCACGGCGGCCTTGTCGTCGGCCGAGAACGCACCGGCGCTGTGCGAGCGGGTGACGCGCAGGCGGCACTCGATGCCTTCCTTGGTGTTGATGTCGGCGCCAAGCAGGTGGCGGATATCGAGCGGCTTCAGGTAGTCGAGATAGACCGCACTCTGCAGCCACTGGCGACCGATCAGTTCTTCGGCGGTGACGACATCGCCTTCGGGCAGACGGACGAAGGGGTCCATCGCGAAATACTGCGTTTCGTAGGATTCACGGCCCTGCGTGGTGACCGCGCCGGTATTGATCATGACGCCGGCGCTGTCGTTCGACGGCGGACGCAGCATCAGGGTGACATGGGCGGCCTTGAGGTAATCGCGCATCATCTGCAGTGCGGAACTCCACGGCGGAGATTCCATCGGACCCTCGTAGATCGCGC
>JALYJV010000136.1 GCA_030775105.1 Pseudomonadota bacterium
CCCTACGCCTGCACCACCGACTGCCTCCGCAACACCGACGGCCTCTGCAACACCAACGCCGTCTTTGGAGCCGACCGCCACGCCGACCCAGCCGTCGACCGGAACTCCGACGCCGAGCCCGAGCTCGGGATCAACGCCGACGCCGAGTGCGAGCCCGACGACAACGCCGACTGCTACTCCAAGCGCGACGCCAACTCCGAGCTCGACCGCGGACGGCACCATCGCCTCCGGCGGCAGCTTCGATCTGCTGAGCGTGGTGGCTGGCCTGCTGCTGTTGTTGATCCGGCGCGGGCGACTGCTGCTGCTGGGGCTCCTGCTCGGTGGCGTGCTGCTGCCGACGCTCAGCCATGCAGAGTCCGAAGCGGAGGCCACGGCCCGCATCAACCTGCGTGAAGCACCCGACAAGGGCGTGCAGGTCGTCACGGTTCTCGAGGCTGGCCAGCGCGTGAGAGTCCTGGAGCGTGGCCCGCTGTACACGCGTGTTGCCGGCATGATGGCGCTAGAGGGTTATGTGCCTTCGCAGTATCTGCGACCCTGTGCAGACGAGGCGCAACTGGACTGCGCGGTCACGACTACCACTGTCAACGTGCGCGACGGCAAGGGCATCCAGAATGCAATGGTCGGACGCCTGGGTCCGGACACGAGCGTCGTCGTCCAGGAGCGCGATGGCGACTATGCGCGCATCCGCCACGAGGCGGAGGTTGTGGGCTATGTCGCGACGGACTATCTGCGTGATATCGATCCGCAGCCCGTTGCCGAGCCGGTCGTCGCAACGCCGAAGTTTGTCGACACCCGGCCGGCACAGGCCGACGTGCCGGCCGCGAGTCCGCCAATCACGCCTGCCGCGGAAGTGACCCGTCCTGTTCCGGCGCCGGCTACCACGCGCGGCGGCAGGTCCACCGCATTCGCGCCGGGCTGGCAACTGGGTGCGGCAGTCGGCAGCGCGATCAGTGAGCTCAAGCGCGCCGATGTGCAGCGGCGCTTCTCACAGGCCGGAGTCGACGTCGAGGTCAGCGACTACGACGGGCAGGGCCTCGCGATCGAGCTGTTCGTGCGCCACCAAATCACGCCCACCTGGGGCGTGCAGTTCGGCTATCTCGATCTCGGCGAGTTCGAAACCCGCTTCAGTGCCGACCCGGCTGAAGCAACGGCGCTGGCCGCAGCGGCAAAGGACGAATATCCGGTTGCGGGTGACGGCGTCACCGCTGCGGTGTCCGGACAACTAGGTTCCGGTCCATGGCGCCTGACCGCGAATCTCGGTGCCTTCCTGTCGCTTGACCGGGATATCGAGATCAGGCTCGGCGATCAGCGGCTGTATGTTGAAGGGCCGGGGGCCAGCGTCCTGCTCGGGGTTGGCGCCAGCTACATGATTGCGCGCGACTGGCGGATTCAGGCCGACCTGCGTGCGCTTGATCTCAATGGCTGGATTGTCGTGCCTGCCGTCGGCGTGACGTACGCAATTGACTGATGCGCAGTGCGGCGGTGCTAGGGCAGCTGTGACTAATTATTAAACTAAATATATTATTTGATACTTTAAAACACAGTGTCAGCAGCTGCCTGCCGGCTTGGTCGACGCCGCGTCGAAGATCTTCTCGGCGTTGGCGGCAAGGAAGTTGCGGAAGATCAGCGGTTCGCCGTTCTGCTGCCACAGGCGATGCCCGTCAGCGTCCGTCGCCTGGCTGCGTTCGATGATCTCGACGAACTGCTTTTCGGTCTGCGCTTCGCCGTTGCGGCCATCGGCCTCGAGCACGGGCGTTGCCATCGTCGCCGCCATCGTCGCGGTCTGGCGCAGCTTGGTGTTCGGCGCGCCCTGGATTGCCGGCAGTAGTTTGAAGCCGCGCGCGTGCATCGCCTGCGCCATCGCGTCGATGCCGGTGAAACCGGCAGCGCGGACGTCGATCGTGACGTGATTGAAGTCGAGGCCTAGCGCCATTGCGCTGGCCGCCTCGCCGGAGATGCGAGCAACGGCATCAAGGGTCGCGCGCTGCAGCGGTGGACCATTGCGCGCCATCAGGCGATCGACGAAATGCCGCACGAAACCCATCGCATCCGTTTCGCTCAAGCCGCCCTGTGACTCGAACTGCTCGATCAACGCAATCAGCGGCGCGTGGTCGACGGCCCTGGCTTGCGTGGCACTGTCGGCGCGGATCATCGTCGCAACGTCAGCCGGGAAAGCGTCGACATCGACCTGCGAGACGAAGATCTTGAACTGGGTAGCGTCTTCGCCGATGACCTGCAGATCGCAGGACACGAGTTTCTTCGCCGGAAAGCGGTAGTCGAGTTCGCGCCGCAGGCCGAGCACCTGGGCAGCGCGCAGGAACAGCTGCGTGGTCGCGGCATCGGTGGTGCGGATCGCGCCATGGTCGTTGCGGAAGCGGCCGCCCTGTTCGCGCACGAGGGTTTGTAGCCGTACGAAGTCCGGCACGTTGCGGGCGAAGCGCGCGGTGGCGTATTCGACGAATGCCTCGCGCAGTGCGCTGGCAGTCAGCAGGGCGGTCATGCGTTCGCTCCTTCGGTGGGTGCGGCGGGTCCAGTGTATCCAAGCCCGTGCGTCGCGTAGCATGGGAAAACCCTTGAGCTGAACTGTCGGTCCGCGTGATCTACCAGAAACACTGTCCCGGCTGTTTTGTCGACAAGAGCAGTCTGGCGGTGTGTCCGCATTGCGGCTATTCCGAATCGGCGCCGCGTTCGCCTTTGTATCTGCCGCATGGTCTGGTGATCGGCGGACAGTTTCGCGTGGGCCGCATGCTGGGTCAGCCCGGGGGTTACGGCATCAGCTATCTGGCCTGGGACGTGCACCTGCAGCAGCGTGTCGCGATCAAGGAGTATCTGCCCAAGGCGCTCGCTGGCCGCGCGGCCGTGTCATCGGATGTACACGTGCATGCGCCTGAACATGAAGCCGCCTTCCGCGAAGGTCTGGAACACTTTCTGCACACGGCGCGGCTGTTGGCGCGACTCAGTCATCCGAACATCGTCCGTGTGCGTAGCTTCTTCCGCGCACACGGTACGGCGTATCTGGTGATGGATTACTACGAGGGCGTGAGCCTCGGCGACTATCTCGGCACGCTCGATGGCGGGCGGGTCGAGGCGATTGCTGCGGCGACTTTGCTTGGGCCGGTTCTGCTCGGGCTGGACTTCGTGCATCGCCATCACATCGTGCATCGCGACATCAAGCCGCAGAACATCTATCTGGCGACTGGCGGGCGCGCGATCCTGCTCGACTTCGGCGCGGTGCGGCAGCAGGCCAACGCGACCATCCGCAGCGGCATGGCGGTGATGCTGTCGGAAGGGTATGCGCCAATCGAGCAGTACCAGCGCAACACCGAGCAGGGCGCGGCAACGGATATCTATGGCATCGCAGCGACGCTGTGTCGCATGGTCACCGGCGCGCCACCGTCGCCAGCGCCGGATCGCATCGGACGCGATCCGCTGGCGACGCGCAATGATCTGCAGCCGCCGGCGTTCGCTGCGGTGCTGCGGCGTGGCCTGGCCCTCAAGGCGCAGGATCGGTATCCGACGGCTGCTGCATTCCATGAAGCCTTGTTCGAAGCGCTGGATATTCCCGGCGCACGGCAGAGCGCAGGCGGAACCACAGTGCTGGACGCCGCCGCGTTGCCGCGCTGGAGCCTGGCGCGCCTGCGTGAGGCTTATCGGCGCTCGCGGCTGTACGGCACCGAACTGATCGCCGCCGCAATCCTGATCGGTGCGGCGATGATCGCGCTGGCGCTGCGCTAGGCCCTAGGCCCCTCTGAGCGCGTCGACGATCGGCAGGCGGGCAGCACGCACGGCCGGGAACAGACCGCCGATCAGGCCCATGGCCAGCGCCCAGGTCAGACCCTGCTTGATCAACTCCGGCGTCACGCGGAAATCGAAGGCAACCTGGCTGAAGGTCTGGAAGTTGAGCGTGTTGACGGTGAAGCCGTTGAAGAACACGAACGCGGCCGCTGCACCGACGATGCCGCCGAGCAGGGCCAGCACCAGCGATTCGATCAGCACCGAGATCACGACCGGCAGGCCGCCGAAGCCGATCGCGCGCAGTGTCGCGATCTCGACGCTGCGTGTCGCCACCGCGGCGTACATGACGTTGAGTGCGCCGAACACCGCACCGATGCCCATGATCACTGCGACCGTGTAGCCAAGGATGTTGATCATCATGTGCAGGCTCTCTGAGCGCGACGCGTAGTAGTCCGGCTCGCGCTGTGCCGAGACGACCATGCGCGGATCGCTGGTCAGTGCGTCCTTGAACGCCGTGAAACTGTCGATGCTTTCGAGCTTGACCGATACCGAGTTGTAGGCCGGACGCCGCGAGATCGTCATCAGCACTTCGGCGTCCACCCACAGCTCCGATTCGTGGACGTCGCCGTCAGTCGAGAAGATGCCGACGATGTTCCATGGACCATCGCGGACGTCGACCGTGCCGCCGAGCTTCAGATTCTCGAACTGCGCGGCGACCGCCTTGCCGACGATGACATCGCGCGTTCCCGGCGTCAGCATGCGGCCGGCGACGATCCTGAACTCGGGGCGCAGGCCCAGGCGATCGATACGCGTACCGCGCACGACGACATTGTTAGGCGAGTTCGAGCCGGGCTTGGCGACGTCGGTCAGCAGATAGACCTCGGCCAGCGCCAGCGGCTGCCCATCCTCACCGCGCGCAACGCCCGCGGCGTCGGAGATGATCTGTGCCTGCTCGCGCGTGATGACGCTGCCGAGCTCGTCATTGGACCCGCCGCGCAGGACGATCGCGCGGTCGACCGTACCGGTGCCGCCGAGCGTGGCCTCGAAGCCGGCGCCCATCGACAGCAGCGCGACCAGCACGCCGACGACGCCGGCGATGCCGATAACGATGACCATCGAGGTGCCGAGGCGCGCCGGGATCGAGCGCAGGTTCATCGCGGTGACGGCGACGACCTGGTTGTAGGTATTGGCCATGAGTATTTCCTCAGTGCGCCGCGAGGGCGTCGACGATCTGCAGGCGCATCGCGCGCAGCGCCGGCGGCAGGCCAACGATCAGCGCCAGCAGCACGGCCAGCCCGACTGCGCCGGCAATCGTCGCTGGCGTCAGCGTCAGGCCGGAGAAACCGGGCAGCTTGGCGGCGATGCCCGGCAGCAATACGCCAGCGAGACCGATGCCGAGCAGCGCCGCGATCAGGCACAGCGCCATCGATTCAGCGAGCACCAGGCCAAGCACCTGGACATCGGAATAGCCGAGCGTCTTGAGTACGGCGAGTTCCGGCACGCGCTCGCGCACCGACTGCATCATCGTGTTGCCGGTCAGGAACAGCAGCGTAAAGAACACTGCGCCGATGATCGACGACATGATCAGGCCGATGTCGCCCATCTGTTTGGCGAAGGACTGGTTAAAGGCCTTCTCGGTGTTGGTGCGGGTTTCGTTCGGCGAGTTCGCGAACAGCGCATCGATCTGCTTGATCGTCTCGTCGTTCTTCGACGGATCCTCGACCTTGACCACCATCCAGCCGATCGTGCCCTTGCCGAACTGGCGTGCCTCGTCGAAGTAGTCGTGATGGAACAGCATCATCTCGAACATCGAGCGGTCTTTCGGATTCTTGGTGTCGAAGATGCCGACCAGATCGAATTCCCAGTTGTTGGAGCCATCGGCAAGCGGCCAGATGCCGGCGATGATTGGAATGCGGTCGCCGATCTTGAAGCCGTAACGGTCGGCAACGGTCTTGGCGACGATCGCGCCGGTACGGGTGTTGAGCATCGCCTGCTTCTGATCTTCCGGCATCACCATCTCCGGATACATCTCCAGATACGGTTCGATTTCTGTCGGGAACTGCGGAAAGAAATTGCTCTCCTTCTGGTAGTAGCCGCCGAACCAGCCCTGGGCGGCAACGCTGACCACGCCGGGCATGGAGCGGACCTGCTGCAGGTGGCCCATCGGCAGCACCTGGGTCAGCGAATAGCGTCCGGTCGACACCAGGCGATCGGCACCGGCGACCTGTACGCCGGAATTGAACGCGGCGTTGACGCCTGTCAGCAGTGCGTAGAGCAGGAAGGCGACCAGGATCGACAGCATCGTGAAGATCGTGCGTGGCCGTCGTCGCCACAGTGCGGCCCAGATCAGCGGAAAGTATTTCATGCGGCGTTCTCCACCAGGGCGCCCTTGTCGAGATGCAGCGTGTGGCTGGCGAAATCGGCGGCCTTGGCGTCGTGGGTGACCATGACGATGGTCTTGCCATGCTCGCGATTGAGGATCTGCAGCAGGCCAAGAATTTCATCGGCGGTCTTGCGGTCGAGATCGCCGGTCGGCTCGTCGCAGACCAGCAGGGTCGGGTCGGCAACCAAGGCGCGAGCGATCGCGACGCGCTGCGCCTGACCGCCGGACAGCTCGTTCGGTTTGTGCTTGGCGCGTTCGGACAAGCCGACGACGCCGAGCGCGATCTGCACGCGCTTCATGCGCTCCGCGGCTGACAGCGAAGTCAGCAGCAGCGGCAGTTCGACGTTGCGCTCGGCGCTCAGCACCGGCAGCAGGTTGTAGAACTGGAACACGAAGCCGACGTTGTTGGCGCGCCAGCGCGTCAGCTGTGCCGACGACATCTGGTCGAGCCGCGCCTCACCGACACGCAGCTCGCCACCGGTGGGCTTGTCGAGACCACCGATCAGATTGAGCAGCGTGGTCTTGCCGGAGCCGGACGGCCCCATCAGCGCCAGGAAATCGCCCTTGGCGATGTTCAGGTCCAGGCTCTGCAACACCTCGACCTTCTGCTTGCCGCGGACGTAGCTCTTGGAAACACCGCGCAGGCTGACAATGGCTTCGCTCATGAGTATGCTCGCAGACTAAATGTGATTAAGTATCGAATATAAAAAATAAAAGGTGTTACTTGGACTCAGCCGGATCGGCGACTTCAACCGCCAGCCCATCCTTGAAACTGGCCAGATCGCCGAGCGCCAGCGTGTCGCCGACGGCGAGGCCGCTGATCACGCGCACGCTGTCGCCGACCTTGCCGCCGATGCGTACGGCGCGGCGTTCAAGGACATCGTCCTTGAGCAGGAAAACGACACCCTGATCGCCGCTGATCTGGACTGCGCTGCTGTCGACCAGCACGCCGGCCGGTGCCGCTGCGTCGCCAGCCGTTGGCCTGGCCGCCTCGCGGAACGCAACGCGCACGCCCATGTCCGGCAGGATGCGCGGATCGCGTTCCTTGAAGCCGACACGCACCTTGACCGTCGCCTTCGAGCGATCTGCGGTCGGGATCACCGCGACAACCTCAGCCGGGATCTCCCAGTCCGGATAGGCGTTCAGTCGCGCAGCGACAGGCTGGCCTGCGCTGACGCGGTTGATGAAGTTCTCGTTGACGTCGACTTCGATTTCCAGCGAATCCATGTCGACCAGGGTGCCGATGCCGGTGCGCGTGCCATCGCCGCCGGCCGACAGCGGCGAGATCATTTCGCCGGGCTGCGCGTTCTTGACCGTGATCACGCCGTCGAACGGCGCGCGCACAACGGTGTCTTCGACATTGCGCTTCTGCACCTGCACACCGCGCTCGGCGACTTCGACATTGCTCTGCGTGCTGGCGAGACGCGCGGTCTGCGCGTCGTAGTTGGCCTGCGCGAGAAAACTCACGCGTGCGCCCATATCCGGTAGCACGCGCGGGTCCTTGAGCTTGAGTGCGATGCGCACCTTGACCGTCGCCTTGGCTCGATCGGCGGTCGGAATCACGGCGATGACTTCGGACGGGATTTTCCAGT
>JALYJV010000137.1 GCA_030775105.1 Pseudomonadota bacterium
GGGCTCTCCAGCGTCAGCGATCCGCACAATCACGACACGCGCCTGGCCCGGGCTTTCCTGCGCCAGGACGTGATGCCGTTGCTGCAGCAGCGCTTTTCCGCCGCGGAAAACCTGGCGCGTCTGGCACGTCATGCGCAGACCGCAGAGACCTTGCTCGGCGAGCTGGCGCAGATCGATGCCGCAGCGAACCGCTCAGGTGCCGGCTTCAGTGTCGCAGGCCTGTTGGCGCTGCCACCGGAGCGCCGACGCAATCTCCTGTATCACGCCTGGCGCAGGCTCGACCTGCCGCCGCCCGACGAGCGCTGGTACGCGCGGCTGGATGTCGAGGTCCTGCGCGCGACGACGGTGGCGACGCCCGTGCTCGCGCAAGGCGCGGGCGAGGCACGACGCTATCGTGACGAACTGGTGCTGATGCCGCGCCTGCCTGCGGCGCCCAGGCCCGGTACTCGCCTGAGCTGGAAGGACACGTCCGGGATCACATTGCCGCCCGGTTGCGGCGAGCTGAGTGCCGAGCGTCTGCCAACGGGTGGCGTGGACGTCGCGTTTGGTGTTCCGGGGCTCGCCTTGCGGCCGGTTGGCGGCGCCTCGACGCGGAGTTTGCGCAATCTGTACCAGGAAGCCGGCTTGCCGATCTGGGTGCGGCAGCGGATTCCGCTGATCTTTCTGGGCCAGGAGCTGATTGCGGTCGGCGATCGCTGGATCAGCGCAAAAGCAGCTGCATTGGGCTTCTCGGTGCGCTGGAGTCATCGTTTGCCCGGTGGCTGAGACGCAGATTTGCACCGGAGGCCTGCGAATTTCGTCCGCGGGGACTGTGCCGAAAGGGGCCGCTTCCCGTAAAATTGTCTAAACCCATTGCCCCCGTGCCGCCATGCCTGACGCGCCCCATCAGACGCGATTCATTTTTGTGACCGGAGGGGTGGTGTCTTCGCTCGGGAAAGGCATCGCTGCCGCATCCTTGGGGGCCATTCTCGAGTCGCGCGGGTTTACGGTGAGCATGATCAAGCTCGACCCGTACATCAATGTCGATGCCGGCACCATGAGCCCGTTTCAGCACGGTGAGGTGTTCGTCACCGAAGACGGTGCCGAGACCGACCTCGATCTCGGTCATTACGAGCGCTTCCTGCGCGGCAAGACCACCCGCTATTCGAACCTGACGACCGGCCAGGTGTACCGCAATGTTCTGGAAAAGGAACGTCGTGGCGACTATCTCGGCAAGACCGTGCAGGTCATCCCGCACATCACCGACGAAATCCAGACCAATGTGCTCAAAGGCGCAGCCGGTGCCGACATCTGCATGGTCGAGATCGGCGGCACGGTCGGCGACATCGAGTCGCTGCCGTTCCTCGAAGCGATCCGTCAGATGGGCGTCGAGCTCGGCCGCGAGCGCGCGATGTACATGCACCTGACGCTGGTGCCGTTCGTCAAGGCCTCGGGCGAGCTGAAGACCAAGCCGACCCAGCACTCGGTCAAGGAATTGCGCAGCATCGGCATCCAGCCGGACTTGCTGGTCTGCCGCAGCGAGCGTGCCCTGCCGGACGGCGAGCGCCGCAAGATCGCGCTGTTCACCAATGTGCCGTACCGCGCGGTGATTTCGGCGATCGATCTCGACGACATCTACAAGATTCCGGAATGGCTGCACCAGCAGGGTCTCGATGATCTCGTCGTCAAGCATTTCGGACTCGAATGCCGCCAGGCCGATCTTTCGGCCTGGGGTCGCCTGGTCGAGGCGAAGAATTCCGCCGACACCGAAGTGCAGATTGCGATGGTCGGCAAGTACGTCGATCTCGCCGATGCCTACAAGTCGCTGAACGAAGCGCTGTCGCATGCCGGCATGCACACCTCGACCCGCGTGAAGATTCGCTACGTCGAATCGGAGAACCTGGAAACCCAGGGTTTGCGCGTGCTGCAGGGCGCCGACGCCATTCTCGTTCCCGGCGGCTTCGGCGAGCGCGGCATCGAAGGCAAGATCATGGCGGCGCGCTATGCGCGCGAGAACAGGATTCCGTACCTGGGTATCTGCCTGGGCATGCAGGTCGCGGTGATCGAATACGCGCGCAATGTCTGCGGCCTCACTGACGCGCACAGCACCGAGTTCAACGACAAGACGCCGCACCCGGTCATTGCACTCGTGACCGACTGGCGCGACGCCGACGGCCGCATGCACACGCGCACGCTGGAATCCGCCAAGGGCGGCACGATGCGCCTCGGTTCGCAGGCCTGCCGACTGAAGGCCGGCTCACGTTCGCGCGCGCTGTACAACGCCGAGATCATCAGCGAGCGTCACCGTCACCGCTTCGAGTTCAACAACAACTACAAGGATCGCCTGAGCGCCGGTGGCATGGATCTCGTCGCCGAATCGGTCGAGAACGAGCTCGTTGAGATGGTCGAGCTGCCGAATCATTCGTTCTACGTCGGCTGCCAGTTCCATCCGGAATTCACGTCGACGCCGCGCGACGGCCATCCGCTGTTCGAAGGCTTCGTCAAGGCAGCGCGCGAGCAGCATCTGGCGCATCGCACGCCCGGTACCGAACCCGTCAGCCCGGCGAAAGTCGCGTGAGGCTCCTCAACCGTGAGATCGGCGGACGCAATCCCTTCTTCCTGATCGCCGGCCCGGACACGCTGGAGTCCGAGCAGCTGGCGCTGGACGTTGCAGGTCACGTCAAGGCGATTGCCGACAGGCTCGGCATCCTCTACGTGTTCAAGGGTTCGTTCGACAAGGCCAACCGCAGCTCGCACAAGAGCTATCGCGGCCCCGGCCTCGAAGGCGGGCTCAAGATCATGCAGAACGTCAAGAAGCAGATCGGCGTGCCGGTGCTGACCGACGTTCATGAAGACACACCGCTCGGCGAAGTCGCCGAAGTCATCGACGTGATCCAGACGCCGGCCTTCCTGTGCCGGCAGACCAACTTCATGCAGAACGTCGCGCGCACCGGACGGCCGATCAACGTCAAGAAAGGCCAGTTCATGTCGCCGTGGGAAATGGGCAACGTCATCGAGAAGATGACGGCGGTTGCCGAGCATCAGTTCATGCTCTGCGAACGCGGCTTCTCGTTCGGCTACAACAACCTGGTCGCCGACATGCGCGGCCTCGCGATCATGCGCAAGTACGCGCCCGTCGTGTTCGACGGCACACACACGGTGCAACTTCCAGGCGGGCAGGGCACGGCGTCCGGTGGGATGCGCGAGATGATTCCGGTGCTCGCACGTGCGGCGATCGGCGCCGGTGTGTCAGGCCTGTTCATGGAAACCCACCCGAAGCCGGATGAGGCTTTGTGCGATGGCCCGAACTCGCTGCCACTCAAGCACATCGAGTCGTTGCTGACGACGCTGGTTGAACTCGATCGCGTTGTGAAATCCGGACCGCTGCTCGAAGACCAGTTGGCCTAGCTTTTTCGCAGAAGCAAAGAAGGGCGGTCGGATTCACCCGACCGCCCTTTTTCCTGCGCGCCGTTCAGCGGGCGAGACGTCGCCGCCAGAGGCCGACCAGCAGCAGCGGTGCCAGCAACAGCCAGTTCAGCGAGCTGGCGCCGAAGCGTCCGGCATCCGGTGTATCGCCGCCGGTCGTGCCCCCCGTCGTACCTCCTGTGGTGCCACCGACAGGTGTCGGCGGAGGCAGGCCACTGCCACCAACCTTGCAGCTGAACACCGCGGTGTCGTCGACATACCAGCCGTGGTTGCCGCCGCAGCCGTCCTGGCCGAACTCCCAGCGGAAGCGCACCGAGTCTCCATTGGCGATCCCGAGTCTGCTCAGGTCGACGACCGTGCGACCCCAGCTGCCGGTGGCTTCGCCCTGGTCCGAACCGCTCCAGGCCAGCTCGCCGGCCTGCGGATTGGTGTTCTGGTCGAGCGGCGGTGGACCGCGGAGCGTGGAGTTGTAGGCGTTGTGGGTGAAGGCATCGGCCGGCACGGCCGCAAATGCGCCGTCGCCGATGCTGTACCTGAGGATGCCGCCATCGACGTCCGCTTCGGACTGCATGAAGTGTGTGAAGGTCAGGAAGCTGGCGGCATCTGCGACGGTGATCGCCGGCGAGTCCATCCAGAACGCGCCTGAGATGTCGCCGCCCGGTGTGCAGGTGCCGCCGGTGTCGTCGACCGCGAAGGCTGCGTGTCCGCCATGCGGCGCGGGCAAATCGCCTTTGACTTCAAAGGCGAACACTTCGGGTTCGGTGTCGCCGGTCAGGTCGCTGCCAAGCGTCCATCCACTGGGGATGGCGCCGTCTTCCCAGGTTTCCGAAAAGCTGGGCTCCGGCGCCTGGCCATCCGGGCACAGTGCCGGGGTTTCGGCTTCCGGCGACAGCACCGGCACGTAGCCGCACTTTTCCTTCGGACTCTGGCGGAATTCCACCGCAAGGATCGCCGCTGTGACTGCTTCGCAATCCGCCGCGCTGATGACTTCGCTCGATACCTCGCCGAACACGTCATTGAGCGGCGCGCCGATCAGATCCGCACAGGATTGCTCAAGCGCATCGGCGTGCTGGGAGAAGTTGGTCGTCGGCGTCTGGTAGTGGGTCTGGGCGTGGAAGTAGATATGCGCCGCCTTGATCATGCCGATCTTCGGAATCGTGACGCCATTGAATTCCTTGCCGTCGACCAGCATCGCGAACGCGTGGTTTGGCACGCCGGAGTTGGTGTGCACGCCGCCGCCGTCGCCGGTGCCGCAGTAGTAGTTTTCCGAGGTGATCACGCTGCCGGGCGAGGGCGCGAAGGACGTGATCGGCAGGCCCAGGATCGGCACATTGACGGTGAAGTTGTCCGGATCCCACATGTCGCGCAGTAGCAGGGCGGCGACAATCTCGGAGAGGTCTTCGCCGACGACCCAGCGACTGCCGCCGTTTTCGAGGTACTCGCCTTCGGTCAGGGTGATGCCGAGCGGGCCTTCGATGCCGTTCACGAGGTCATACATCTCGCCGAAGATGTCCGAGTAGCTCTCGTTGAGCGCGCCGGACTGGTACTGGTAGACCAGGCCGTGGGTGTACTCCGTGTAGGCATGGCTCCATTCATGGCTGACGACATCGTCGGCATCGAAGCCTGGGCAGTAGTTGGTCGACGTGCCGTTCCAGTAGGCGTTCGGGCACTGCTCGTTGACGAGGTAGACGCTGCGCTGGACCTGCTCTTCGGGCGGGGTGTCTCCGTCGTCGTAGCCCTCGCGGCCGAACAGGTTCTTGTACAGCGCGTAAGTCCCGCCGGCGAAGATATAGAGGTTGTTCTGCGGCAGATCGACCTTGCGGGTCGAGCCGGTGACGTCGCCGGCAAACGGCGGATCTTCCGGAGACAGTGCGCCACCTTCGGTCAGCAGTGGCGG
>JALYJV010000138.1 GCA_030775105.1 Pseudomonadota bacterium
GATCCGAAGACCGAGGACCCGCTCGCCAAGAACGGCTACATCAGCGAGGAACGCACGATCGCGCTCGCCGAAGCTGCGGGCTTCAAGCTTGCCGCACGTTCGGATGTGCTGCGCAATCCCAAGGACGATCACGACCATCCGGAAGGGGTCTGGACCTTGCCGCCGGTGCTGCGCCTCGGCGACAAGGATCGCGAGAAGTATCTGGCGATCGGCGAGTCGGATCGCTTCCTGCTCAAGTTCGTCAAACCCTGAAACGGTCACGCCGCACTCATCACAACGAACATCACACCCACTAAGGAGAACCCCATGATTGGTTACGTCACCGTCGGCACCAACAATCTCGAAAAGGCCGCAGCGTTCTATGACGCACTGCTCGGCACCGTCGGCGCAGGTCGCGCATTCGCGACCGAAAAACTGATCATGTGGTCGACCGGTGCCGGCGTGCCCGGTATCTGCGTGACGCTGCCCTTCGATGGCAAGGTCGCGACCGTCGGCAACGGCGTGATGGTTGCACTGGCGATGAAGAACCGTGAACAGGTCGATGCGTTCTACAACAAGGCGATCGAGCTTGGCGCGACCGACGAAGGCGCACTCGGCGAACGCTTTCCCGGCTTCTACGCCGGCTACTTCCGCGATCCGGATGGCAACAAGCTGAACGCGTTCTTCATGGGTTGAACAAGCGCTGGCATCTCGATACACCGTGCGCGCTGCGCACGGCACTCGATGCGAACGGGAGTTGTTGTTGCCCCCGGGATGAAATAGAAACCCGTTCGTCTCGAGTGTCGCGCCCTTCGACAGGCTCAGGACAAGCTCCGCGCGATGTATCGAGAGACTGCCACCGGTCCGTCGGCCTAGTCCGGGTGCAACCCGGGTTTCACCCAGGCTACGACTTCCTCATTTCCGCAGCAGCAACACCCGCGCCAGTGCCGGACCGAGCAGCACCGCGCCAAGCATGTTGGCGACGAACATCACGACCAGCAGCAGGCCCATGTCGCGCTGGAACTGCAGGCCCGAGAACAGCCACGCGAAGACACCACCGGCGAGGCACAGTCCGGTGAAGATCACCGCCTTGCCCGTACGCCGCAGCGTTGCGATATAGGCCTCGCGCAGGCTCATGCGACCCTCATCGAGGTGATGTCGCAACACGTCGTAGACGTAGATGCCGTAGTCGACACCGATGCCGACCGCGAGCGTGACCACCGGCAGCGTCGCGACCTTGAGTCCTATACCGGACACGGCCATCAGCGCATTGGCAAAGATCGTCACCAGCAACAACGGCACGCCGATGATCACGACGCCCTTGATCGAGCGATAGCTGACGACGACCAGCAGACCGATCACCGCGTAGACCCACAGCACGGTGCGCAGCTCGTTGGATTCGATGACGTCATTGGTCGCCGCCATCACGCCGACGTTGCCGGAGGCCATCGCGAAGTGAACCGGGCACGGCGAGCCGTCCGCCTCGACCACGCGCTCGCGGCGTTGACGCAGGCGCTCTTCACAGATCGCCGGCTGGCTCTGCGGATACGTGCGATAGAACTCCGCGGCATTGCTGGCATTGAAGCGTCCGACTGCGTCCTCGATGCCATGGATCGTCGTTGCTCGATGGTCGCTGGTGTACACATAGACCGGCATCGCGCTGCAGTCGATGTTGAGCAGGCCGGTCTGGGTATCGATGGTCTTGGTCGACAGCACCAGCGAATCGTGATTGCGCGGAATCACCCGCATCTTGATGTTGCCTTCCCAGAACCCCGAGTAGATCTGCCGGGCAAGTTGCGACAGCTCACGGGTCGAGGCGACGCCCGGCGTGTTCTCCATCGCCCATGAAAATCGATCGACCTGATCGAGCACGTCGTTGCGGATGCAGGCCCAGGGGTCAGACTCTGCAATCACCGTGAAGATGTCGGTGGCCACGGTGAAGTTCCCGGCGATGCGCAGGGAATCCTGGTTGTAGATCGAATCCGGCGTGAGCTCAGGCACGCCGGCCTGGGCATCACCGATGATGCGCTGCCTCTGCAGCTGCAGGCTGGCGGCGAGCACCAGCCCCGCCACGACAAGCAGCGTGATCGCGACCGGCAGCTTCGTCACGATCGCCATGCGCTGCCACAGCGCTTCACCTGCCTGCGCCAGTTGCGCACGGCGATTGCGGAACTTCACCATGTCTTTGACGTGCAGGCGCGACAGCCAGATCGGCATCATCAGCTTGTTGGTGATGATCACCGCCGCCATGCCGAAGCAGGCGTTGACCGACATCTCGCGGATCACGCCGATCGGCACCAGCGCAATCGTCAGGAAGCCCGCGACATTGGTGACCAGCGCGATGCTGCCGGGGATGAACAAACGGCGGAAGGTCGAGCGCGAGGCCTCGAAGGGCGCCTCGCCGTGGACCACCTGGTCGGCCCAGGTGTTGACGTACTGCAC
>JALYJV010000139.1 GCA_030775105.1 Pseudomonadota bacterium
ATCGCACTGCTCAAGCCGGTCCGCGATCTCAGTCGCGGCGCACTGTTCTCGGTGTGCTTTTCGATCCAGAATGCGCTCAAGCCGCATGCCGAGTCCGCCAGTTTCAGCTTGCTTGAGCTGCCGCCGCTGTCCGGCGGGGCACTGGATGAACTGAACTTCGAGTTGCTCGAGCAGCGGGAGGGGTGGCTCGTATCCTGCGAGTACAACAGCGTCCTCTTCGATCGGCAGACCGCCATCGGTCTGCTCGATCATCTCGTCAATCTGATGGCCGCTGCGGTTCAGGACCCGACGCTGAGGCTCTCGTCGATGGCAATGCTCGGAGCCGATGAGTTGAGTGCGCAGCTCATCAGGGGCAACCAGACCGAAGGCGCATACCCTCGCGAGTCGACGGTCGCGCAGTTGTTCTCCAGGCAGGCTTCGCTCAGTCCGGAAGCCACCGCACTGGTTTGCGGCGAGCGCTGTTTGAGCTACAGGTCACTCGACGAGGCATCCAATCGGCTTGCGCACGACCTGAGGCGGCGTGGCGTGGGTCTCGGCCAGACCGTTGCCGTATGTCTGGATCGCACGCCCGATCTGGTGGTGTCGCTGCTCGCGATCCTCAAGGCCGGCGGTCATTACGTGCCCCTCGACCCAGGATATCCACCGGCACGCCTTGCGCAGATCCTGGAGGACGCAAAGCCGGCGGCGCTGCTGACCATGAGCGCGCTGCAGCAACGGGTTGCCGTCAGTGCCCCCGTGACCGTCCTGCTTGACCAGGATGCCGAGTTGATTGGCGGGCAGAGTAAGGACGCATTGATCTCCAATGCAGGGCCGGATGATGTCGCATACGTCCTCTTCACGTCCGGATCGACCGGAAGGCCAAAAGGCGTTCAGATCCAGCATCGAGCACTGATCAACCTGCTGTGGGCGATGCGCGAGCGGCCAGGGCTGCAGGCCACTGACACGCTATTGGCGGTAACAACAGTCTCATTTGATATCGCGGCCCTCGAGATCTTTCTGCCACTGATCGTCGGTGCGAAGCTGGTGATGGCCGCGACCACGGACACTACCGATGGGCACGCGCTGCGTAGTCTGATCGAGCGCCATCAAGTGACGGTCATGCAGGCCACCCCGGTCACCTGGCAGTTGTTACTCGCTGCAGGTTGGAGCGCGAAGCCATCCCCGTGCAAGATGAAAATGCTTTGCGGTGGTGAAGCCCTGTCGCGATCACTGGCCGACAGTCTTCTGGCGACCGGAGGTGAGTTGTGGAATCTTTACGGGCCGACCGAGACGACGATCTGGTCGTCAGCGCTGCGTGTGATGCCGGGTGAAGGACTTGTGCCTATCGGTTCGCCAATCGCCAACACCCAGTTCCATGTCCTTGATGCCCATGCGCACTGTGTGCCCGACGGCGTTCCCGGTGAGCTCTACATCGGCGGTGACGGCGTTGGCCTGGGCTATCTGAATCGCCCGGATGAGACCGAGCAGAGATTCGTGATGCACCGGTTCAATGCAGACAGGATCGTGCGTTTGTATCGAACCGGTGATCGGGTACGAACTCGGGCAGATGGCGGCCTGGATTTCCTCGGCCGTGCCGATGGCCAGATCAAACTGCGCGGATTCCGCATCGAACTCGGCGAGATCGAGGCGGTACTGCGGGCCCAGTCCGGAGTCGTCGATTGCGTCGCGATCGTCGCCAAGGACAGCACCGGTGAAAGTGCGATCCTCGCGTACGCAGTCATCGGCGAACCGGGCGAAGAGGGCGTAGTCGAGCGTTTGCGCATCAGCTTGCGCAGCGCCCTGCCGGCATACATGTGCCCATCGTCGATGACGCTGCTCGAAGCGCTGCCACGGACACCGAATGGCAAGATTGATCGAGCGGCGCTGCCCACGCCTTCAACCCACGTCGCGGCGGACGCGGTCGAATCCGCGCTGTTGCTGCTGCCGGACAGCGATCCCCGGCCGGGCCTGACCTCGATCTGGAGTTCAATCCTCGGCATTCCGGAGCCAAAGGTCGACGACAACTTTTTTGAGATAGGTGGGCATTCGCTGCTCGCCGTACGCTTGCTGGTGCGTATCGAAGCCGAGTTCGGGCGTCAACTGAGTTTGGCGACACTGTTCCGAAACCCGACGATCGCGGAACAAGCGGTTCTTCTCGTGGATGCGCCTCGCAACGGAGAGGCACGCGCTTTCGACTTCCGGCAGGTGCTGAAGTTGCAGCCCGACGGTTCACGGCAACCCCTGATCGCGATCAACAACACCGGTATCTACTATGCGCTGTCCAAACGCCTGGGGCCGGATCAGCCGTTCACCTCGCTGCAGCTTTTCGACCCCAGTCAAAGGCAGGGCGATCTGCCGCAGACCCTGGAAGGGATCGCAGCCGGATATGCCGAGCTTATACGCCGCGTGCAGCCGATCGGGCCGTATGCCCTGATCGGCTGGTGTGTGGCCGGCACCCTGGCGTTTGAAACTGCGCGCCAACTGACGATGGACGACCATCGCGTTTCACAACTGGTGCTGTTCGACACCATGGCGCCAGGCCACTTGCAGAGATTGCCGTGGTGGCGCGCCGTGCTCGCCGAGTACGCCTATCGATGGAAGTTGATCCTCATCGATTGGCGGCGTGCCAAGCTGGGCGCGCAATCCATGACCAAGTTCATGAGCAATCGCACACACGTCAAGAAGTTGATGCGTGCATTCGGTTGGCCGGTGATGCTCGACACTGCGCCGCCGCCGTTGGAACCTGAGCATCCTGCGCCGCTCAGTCCGGAAAAGTACGATCAGTGGTTGCTGCAGTATCTTGAGGATGCCGCCGCGTCGTACGTCCCGAAGCTCTACTCAGGACCGATGACGCTGGTGCGTAGCTCCCAGGAGCCGGCGGGGCGGTTTCTCGATCCGCAGATGGGGTGGGGCGATTTTGTCGAGGACGGCATCGACGTCGTTGTCGTCGAAGGCGATCACTTCAGCATCTTTCGCGAGCCGCGGGTGTCGAAGCTGGCAGAGCAGGTTCGCGCGACAATGGCATCAGAAGTGAAGCGGGGATTGCCTACAGGGACGCCGCGAGGATCAGCGCGTGTCAACCAGTTGAGTCCATCCCGTCGGCCCAACGGTGACCGCGCGTCCGGCGTCAATCCTTGACGGGTAGCGCGGTGGAAGGCTTTGCCAGATCAGTACCGTGTCTTCGATATCCGGGCCGTAGCCCAGCTCATCGGTCGCGTATGGAATGGTCTGTGCCGACCAGCGAGCAAAGGCTTTGGACTGGTCGAGGACCGCGCTATGCACGGGATTGTAGTAGACGAAGAACGCATGCCGAAGCTGACCCTGGAGATCCAGCTCAAGGCGGTTGATCAGCTTGCGAATCAGCGTTTCGTCAAACGGGTTGTAGAGGAAATAGACCACACAATCGGCCGGGGGTGTGCTCATCGTTGCATCGCCAACCTCGATGTCAATGCCTGTGCGATCCGGGTACGCCGCGGCAACGATCCTGGCGTTCTCGCGAGCGATATCGGCGAGCGGCGGTGCCAACTCGACGCCGACCACGCGCTGGAACGGGAATTCCGATGCAACGACGAGCGGGCGCCCCTTGCCGCAACCAAGATCAACAAACGCGTAGCGCTGAAGATCAGGGAGCAAGGATAGAGACGCGCGCACGACGCTGGGCTGCGAGCCCCCGTACGGGTTGACCTGTCCAGCCAGCTCGCTGCCCCGGGCGCACTCGTCGGCAGGCATATAGCCGCTGGCCTCGATGCCATGCTCGATATCAAAGGGATGAATCCGCTGCCACCCCCGGTAGAGTCTGTTGGCCAACGGAAGTTTCTCCAAGACAGCCTTCAGCGGGCGCCACCAAAGCATGCGGTAGATCGCTCGTCGCATGGGTTGGCGATTCAACGGGACATCAACTAATGACTGCATGGGTGAATCCGTCCGGCACAGGGTTCTATGTAGCATTGGCTAAGTCGCCGCGACTGTATGTTCGGTATCGCACTTTTGGAAGAACACCGCTGGCGATTGCGACGCTATCCGGCGACCCGGTTACCGCCGGAGTAGGCGGCATCATCCCGCTTGGAATCTGCGCGCGAGCGCATCGCAAGGTAGGTGGTTCGGCCAGTGCGCGTTGCCACCACACCAATCGACACGGTGACCCGGCGCAGTCCACTCTTCTGGGCCAGGCTTGCCGTTGCCGCAATCGCGGTGCGCAATCGTTCGGCGGCACGCCGTGCCGCGCTCGTGTTATTGCCGGGTAGCAAGGCCACATAGACCGCGTCCTCGACACGACAGACGATATCGGTAGCGCGCAGCAGAGTCCCGCATATCGATGCGAATCCACCGAGCAGGCTGGTTGTACGCGCGGATCGACTGGCGTCGGAGGCGCCGACGCGGTCAACCACGATACTGAGCAGGCCCAACGGAGTGCCCTGTTCGCGCGTGCGGGCAATCTCCTTCTGCGCGGTGACTTCAAAGTGGTGGCTGCAGAGCGTTCTCTGATCGACTGACTTCGCAGCTGAGGCCATATCAGGCAGCGCCAACTCTCCCACTTCCTCCAGGTCAAGTACGCACTCGATCAGATTCGAATCACCGCTGACCGTACCGACGTGCCGAAAGCAGGCGGTCATTCGCAGGCCGTCTTTGCGCTCCAGGCGAAAGTCCGTACTTCGCAGATGGCTCCGGAAGAGAAGACTCTTGAGCAGACGACGTCCTTCGTCCGAAGACGTGACACCACCGAGATCCCAGAAATGAAGGTTCTTCAAGTCCTGCGCCGAGTACTGCAGCAAATCCAGCAGATACGGATTCGCATCGACGATGGCACCCAGAAAGTCGATCCTCAAAAATCCGGTATCCGTCGACGAGTACAGGCGTTCGCAGGCGGAGCGGGAAATCGGGCTGATGACCTTCGCAGTGCGAGGAGCGGTCATCGTCGGTGTGCGAAGAGATGTGTACTGCGGATCGGCAGGTAGCCACTGGACAGAACGAGAAGGTCTTCGTTCGAGATCGACATGGCGTTAACAGGCCCTAGACGGGATCGGGAATATCGTCAGCGCGACGACGGCGAAGCTTCCGCTGGGAGGTTGATGCATGGTGGCGGCGCCATTGGGCGCGCTGCAAGGTGAACCAGTCGTGCAGTCTCTCGGCCGGGGGCAGCGTCGGACTCTGGACTTCTGCCAATCCGTGTTCGGTCAGGTAAGCGAGCATCCCGGTGCTGGTCGGATAGGTGCGAATGAAGTCGCTGCCGACCATCTCCTCAATCGCGATCTGACAATCGGTCTGGCGCAAGCCGGTGGTCTCCCACTGGTCTTTGATGTCGTCGATATACATCGCGACAAGATCCTGGCCGCTCGACTGATAGAGGCCGAAGAGTGCAGTTTGACGAGTGCTCTGAAC
>JALYJV010000140.1 GCA_030775105.1 Pseudomonadota bacterium
GGGTCTTTTCGTTTCTGATCATGTGATCAGTCGATGGTGCCGACGATGCAGCCGTTGACGTCGACGATGTATCGCTTTACCGCGCCGAATCCGTCGCTCAACTCGGGGGTCTCGATGCTGCCATCGGCTGACTTCTTTGCCCCGGGGTACTTGGCCATGTCGGCGTAGGTGAACTCCCAACCCGGGAACAGATCCGACACATGGCGCTTGCAGCTTGCCTTTTCCCTGGCGAAGCGCTTGGTCCGGTCGATTTCCTTCTGCCCGCTGTCATCCGCCACGCTCGCGGTCTTCGATTTGTTCGCGGCCGAACTGCGCTTGGCGTCCAGAGCGGCCTTGCGCTTCTTCTCCGCCTCGACGAGCTTCGGATCAAGCGGAGCCGTGGTCGCGACGGCAATGGTCTCAGCCGGAGTTTCGGCCAGCTGGATGACTTCAGCCGTTGCGGCAGGCGTGCTGACAGCCACTGCCGCTGCGACCGGCTGGGTGTCTATCGGCCGGACTTTTTCACTTTCGGTTTCTTCAGCAGCGACGCCGACCTCCGCGGCCGCTACATCGTCGGCCTCGGCCGAATCATCGGCGTTGCCGCTGAAGATCATCCAGAACAGCGCGATGCCGATGAGGATCAGCGCGATGCCGCCGATGATCATCAGCGGGCCTTTGCTGGAACCGCGTGTCTGGCCGAAAGTCGCGTTCGGCAGCGTGCCAGAAACAGAGGCACTGGCACTCGCCGACGGCGATACCGCTCTGGGCACGTACCCCGCTGACGATGCCGGACGTGCAGCCGGCGTCGCCGAGGGCGCCGGCTTTGGTGGTGGCGGCGGCGGTGGAGGTGGTGGCGGCGGCTTGGGCGATTCAGGTGGCGGCGGCGTTGCCGCAACGGCGGCGGCGATGACCTCGTCGGACAGCTTGCCACTGCGCCGGCTGGCCTCAACCCGCTGGCGCTCTTCCTCCTGGACCAGCTTCTGCGCGAACTCCCGCTCACCGGTGACGATGGTCGCATTGCTGTTGTCGGCCGGACGCGGGCGTGGCGGCGGCGGCGCCGGCGGGGCTGGCGGTGTGACATCAGCAAATGCCCGCAACAGCTTGAGCACTTCGTCGGCGCTGGCGGGCCGCTGCGAGGGTTCTTTCGCCATCAGCGCATCGATCAGCCCCTGAAAGCGCGCCAACGGCGGCGGCAGACGCGGAATCGGCTCGGTCACGTGCATGAAGATGATCGCCAGCGAGTCTTCCGCGAGGAACGGCAGCTTGCCGGTCAGCATCTCGTAGAAGATCACGCCGAGGCTGTAGATGTCGGCGCGGCCGTCCACGGTCAGGCCGCGCGCCTGCTCCGGGCTGATGTATCGCGGCGTGCCGATCGACACGCCGGTGGCGGTCATCTTGGACTCCGACGACATCGCCTTGGCGATGCCGAAGTCGGTGAGAATCGCGCGGCCCTGCTCGTCGAACAGGATGTTCTCCGGCTTGACGTCGCGATGGACGAAGCCGGCGTTGTGCGCATGGACGAATGCGCCGGTAATCTCGCGCAGGATCTCGAGCGCCTGGCCAGGGCTCAGGCCCTTGTCGATGCGCGCCCGCAGGTCACCGCCGGTGAGCAGGCGCATCGCGCAGAAATGCAGGTTCTCCGCATGGTCGACCTCGAAGATCGTGACGATGCTCGCGTGGTTCAGCGAAGCGGCGGCGCGCACCTCTTTCTCGAAGCGGGCAACGGCCTTGGGGTCGCGCGCAAACTCCGGCGGCAGAACCTTGAGGGCGACGCGCCTGCCCAGTTGCTGGTCTTCGGCCTCGTAGACATCGGCCATGCCGCCCGTGCCAAGCAGCCGCAGAATCTTGTATTTGCCCAGTGCAGTCCCGGCGGTCAGCATGACGGCATCCTTGCGTCTATACGCGGGCCGCGCAGCGGGCGGTTCCGCAAATGGTCCATGGCGAGCATAGGCACAGGCACCACTGAAGATGGGTTCATCGGCAATATACACTGCAGCCCCGGCCGCTTCATGACGCGGTTCATAGATCTCCCAGAGCCAGAGCCCGGTGCGCCCGCCCCGCCATACCTCCAATCCCGATGACAGCGACGGCGCCGTGCCGGACTGGCGCGCGCTGCGCGCGCTAATCCCCTATCTGCGCGAGTTTCCGCTGCGCGTGGGCGTGGCCGTCGCCGCGCTGGTGGCGGCCAAGCTGGCGGTGACGACGCTGCCGATGGTGCTCAAGCAACTGGTCGAGGCGCTGGACCGCGAGGGCAACGCGCTGATCGCAGTGCCGGTGGGCCTGCTGCTGGCCTATGGCGGCCTGCGCCTGGCCTCGGTGCTGCTTGCCGAACTGCGCGACGTCGTGTTCGGCCGCGTCAGCGAGCGCGCAATGCGCCGCGCTGCGCTGTCGGTCATGCGCCATCTGCATCGTCTGGATCTGGACTTTCATCTGTCGCGCCGCACCGGCGGCCTGTCGCGCGATATCGAACGCGGCATCTCCGGCATCAGCTTCCTGCTGCGCTTCATGCTGTTCAACATCCTGCCGACACTGCTGGAGATCGCGCTGGTCGCCGGCATCCTGCTGTTCAACTACGGTGTCGAGTTCGCGCTGGTGACGGCCTTTGCCGTGCTCGTCTACGTATTCTTCTCGGTGCTGACGACCGAATGGCGCACACAGTTCGTGCGCAAGGCCAATCGCCTGGATTCCAACGCCGGCACGCGGGCGATCGACAGCCTGCTCAACTTCGAGACGGTCAAGCTGTTCGGCAACGAGCGCTACGAGGCCGACCAGTACGATCGCGCGCTCGCCGAGTGGGAGCAGGCCCAGCAGCAGAATCGCATGTCTCTGTCGGCGCTCAACACCGGCCAGGCACTGATCGTCGCGGCGAGCCTGACCTGGATGATGTTCATGGCGGCAGAGGGCGTCACCACCGGGCGCATGACGCTGGGTGATTTCGTCGCGATCAATGCCTACCTGATCCAGCTGTTCATTCCGCTCAACCTGCTCGGCTTCGTTTACCGCGAGATCCGCCGCGCGCTGACCGACATGCAGCGCATGTTCACGTTGCTCGAGGTCGAACCCAAGGTCGTCGATGGCCCTGAGACGCTGGCCCTCAATCCAGGCAGTGCCGATGTCGAGTTCGATAACGTGCATTTCAGCTATGGATCCGACCGCACGATCCTGCGCGGGGTCAGCTTTCGGATCGCCGCGGGGCGCAAGGTTGCCGTGGTCGGCGCCAGCGGCGCAGGCAAGTCGACCGTCGCGCGCCTGCTGTTCCGCTTCTATGACCCGAGCGCCGGCACGATCCGCATCGCCGGCCAGGATCTGCGCAGCCTGAGCCAGGACAGTCTGCGTGCGCAGATTGGCGTCGTGCCGCAGGACACCGTGCTGTTCAACGACACGCTCGAGTACAACATCGCCTATGGCCGTCCCGGCGCCAGTCCGGAGCAGGTGCGCGAGGCTGCGCGGCTGGCCCATCTCGATGGCTTCATCGAGCGCCTGCCGCTCGGTTATGCAACACCGGTCGGCGAGCGCGGGCTCAAGCTGTCCGGCGGCGAGAAGCAGCGCGTGGCGATTGCGCGCGCCCTGCTCAAGGACCCGCCGCTGATGATCTTCGACGAGGCGACCTCGTCGCTGGATTCACGCTCCGAGCGCGCGATCCTCGATGCCCTGCGTGAGGTCGCAGCGCGACGCACGACGCTGGTCATCGCGCATCGCCTGTCGACCGTCGTCGATGCCGACGAAATCATCGTGCTCGACCATGGCGAAGTGCTGGAACGCGGCAGCCATGCCGACTTGGTTCGTCGCGACGGGCCCTATGCGCGGCTATGGCAGATGCAGCAGCGTGAGAGTGAGTCTTCCTCAACGGAACAGCGCTGAAGGCCCTGATCTGAAACGGTGCACAATTCGCTTCACGGTGGCGCGGATTTCGCATACCGTTGCCGTCCGGGTTTAAGGCAACCCTCCATTATGTTTACCGGTTCCAGGGCGCCGCTTGCGGCGACAACATCATGTTCTCGCTTGAATCTCTGAAGAATCTGTCCCAGATCGGCCCTGGGGATGCGCTGTATCAGCGCGTCGTGACCCCCGAGCTGGACGAGCTGTTCGCGCGCATTCCCAAGCCGGTCGGCAGCTTCGGCTATGACCCCTGGGGGTACAACGAAGACACTGCCAAGTTCACGCTCGGCTTGACGAAGATGCTGTACGACAAGTATTTCCGCGTGACTGCGAGCGGCCTCGAGAACATTCCGGAAAACGGCCGCGTACTGGTGATTGCCAATCACTCCGGGCAGCTGCCGATGGACGGCGTGCTGATCGGTACAGCGCTCGCCACCAACCCGAACGGGCCACGCTTCGCGCGCGCGATGATCGAACGCTTTTTCCCGCAGGTGCCGTGGCTGGGCAACTGGCTGAACTCGGTCGGTGCGGTAATCGGCGATCCGATCAACTGCTCGAAGATGCTCGAGCGCGACGAAGTCATCATTGTTTTCCCCGAAGGCGTGCGCGGCTCCGGCAAGCCCTGGCACAAGCGCTATCAGCTGCAGCGCTTCGGCAACGGCTTCCTGCATCTGGCCCTGCAGCACAACACGCCGATCGTGCCGGTCGGTGTGGTCGGTTGCGAAGAGACGATGCCGTCGCTGGCGAGCATCACGCCTTTGGCCAAGATGCTGGGGATTCCGTACTTCCCGATTGCATTGCCGATGCCGTTGCCGGCGCGGGTGTTTCTGAACTTCGGCGAGCCGATCCAGTATCAGTGCAATGCCGAAAGCGAGGACGAAGTCACCGCGCGCGTCGAAGAGGTCAAGGAACGCATCCGCGAGCTGATCAACCTGGGTCTGCAGCAACGCACGTCGATATTCTGATTCGAACCCCTTCGAGCCAAGTGAAAAAGATACAGGCCAGCAGAATGAGCAAAGCCAGCGCAGAGAAGAAGACCGTACTGGTCACCGGTGCAGCGGGATCGCTGGCGCGGCGTGTGATCGCACGCCTGCATGGCCAGTACAACGTGGTCGCCGTGGACTTCCGCCGCAAGGTCGAGACCGATGCGGGCATTCCCTCGTACAAGGTCGACACCTACAAGCGCGGCTTCGAGGACATCTTCCGCAACCATCGTATTGACGCGGTGATCCACATCGGCCGCATCTTTACCCATGAGTACGACCGCCAGCGCCGCTACAACGCCAATGTGCTTGGCACCAAGAAGCTGCTTGACCTGTGCCGCAAGTACGCAGTCAAGCAGGTGATCATCCACTCGACCTATTTCGTCTACGGCGCCTCGGCGTACAACCCGGCGCTGCTCGATGAAGATGCACCGCTCAAGGCCAGCGAAGTCACCCAGGATCTGGTCGACTCGGTCGAGGTCGAAAGCCTTGCGCAGATCTACATGTGGAAGTACCCGGAGCTGCACATCACCATCCTGCGCCCCTGCAACGTGCTCGGACCAGGCGTGCAGAACAGCATGTCGCTGCTGCTGTCGCGGCCGCTGGCGCCGGTGCTGGTCGGGTTCTCGCCGCTGATGCAGTTCCTCCATGTCGACGACATGGCCGACGCGATGATGGTGGCGTTCGAGGGCAATCAGCCGGCATCTACAACGTCGCACCTGACGACTGGGTCGCCTATCAGGTTGCGCTCAAGCAGAGCGGTTGCCGGCGCCTGCCGGTGATGAGCATCCCGCCGATGCTGCCGAAACTGATCAGCAGCGCACTGAACTGGAATGCGTTCTTCCCGCCGTACCTGATCAACTATTTCAAGTATCCGGTGATCATCGACGGCGGCCTGTTCCGCAAGACCTTCGACTGGAAGCCCAAGCGCAGCATGAATGACATCTTCAGCTTCTATCGCAAGACCAAGCTGCTGACCGACTAGGGCCTAACATGTCGCCGCACCTGCGCTATTTCATAGGCGCATTGCATGGCGGCAACAGCAAGGATTCATTGGGCATAAAGCGGGGCCCCGCATACACTGTGGCCCACATTTGTCGCCTCTATCTGGACAGGAGAACCCCATGGCCAAGACCAAAAGCAAAACCGGCAAGGCAGTTGCAAGCCAAGGCATCGACATCGGCATGAGCAAGGATGCGCGCAAGACGATTGCCGACAGCCTTTGCCGCCTGCTCGCTGACGAGTACACGCTCTATCTCAAGACCCACAACTTCCACTGGAACGTGACTGGGCCGATGTTCAATACGCTGCATCTGATGTTCGAGCAGCACTACATCGAAGCGGCCACTGCAGTGGACCTGATTGCCGAGCGCATCCGCGCACTGGGCTTCCCGGCGCCGGGTACCTACAAGCAGTACGCCGCGCTGTCGTCGATCAAGGAAACCGATGGCGTGCCGGAAGCGACGGAAATGATCCGTGACCTGGTCAAGGGCCACGAAGCTTGCGTGCGCACTGCGCGCAAGGCCTTTCCGCAGATCGACAAGGCCAGCGACGAACCGAGTGCCGATCTGCTGACGCAGCGTATGCAGGTGCATGAAAAGACCGCCTGGATGCTGCGCAGCCTGCTCGAGTAAGGGCAGTCGTTGAGCGCGAACCTGCAGGCAGCGAAAGCCGAGCCTTTGCTGGCCGTGCGCCAGCTCAAGGTTCAGCATCGGCTGCGGCCGGCGCATCCGTTTGCGTCGCCACAGTTGCTGCGTGCGGTCGATGATGTCCATCTGAACCTGCGTGCCGGTGAAACGCTCGGCCTGGTCGGCGAGTCGGGTTCCGGCAAGTCCACGCTCGCCCGCGCGCTGCTCGGCGTGCACCAAATCGCCGCAGGTTCGATCCGTTTTGACGGCCGCGAGCTGAGCGTCCTTGATCGCAAGGCCTGGCAGCCGCTGCGGCGCGAGATCCAGATGGTGTTCCAGGACCCGCAAGGCAGCCTCGATCCGCGCATGCGCATCCAGGATATCGTTGCCGAGCCGCTGGAGTTCCTGTGTCTCGAGCTGGATGCGATCACCCGCCGCGCGCGCGTCACTGCGATGCTGACGCGGGTCGGTCTGGACGAGACGCTGTGGAAGCGTTTCCCGCGCGAGCTGTCGGGCGGGCAGTGTCAGCGCGTCGGCATTGCCCGCGCGCTGGTCGTTCGGCCGCGCATCCTGATCTGCGATGAGGCCGTGTCCGCGCTGGATGTTTCAGTGCAGCGGCAGATTCTTGATCTGCTCAAATCGCTGCAGCGCGAGACGGACATGGCGATGCTGTTCATCTCGCACGACCTCGCAGTCATCCGCCAGATCTGCGACCGCGTGATGGTGATGTACTTCGGCCGCATCATGGAACAGGCCGATACCGATCACCTGTTCAGCGAGCCGCGACATCCATACACCAAGGCCCTGCTGGCCTCGGTGCCCGGCGCCGACCCGGCGCAGCGCGCACTTTTGCTGCGCGATGGCCCGGCACCGGATGTCAGCGTGCCGGCGACGGGTTGCCTGTTTACCGCGCGCTGTCCGATGGCCGATCACGAATGCAATCGCCGCATTCCGCACATGCACAGCCTGCGCGATGGTGGTGCGGTGGCCTGCCACTACATCGCCGAAGCCTGGGTGCCCCCGCATCGCGCGGGTGCACCGCAAGCCGCGTAGAGATCAGGCGCTGCAGCTGAGTAGCCCGGTTCCGCCCAGCAGAGCCGGGAAGCCAGGTTGCCCGGCGATGCTTCCCGGCTTCGCCTTCAACGAAACCGGACTACCGCGGCTAGACCGGATGTCAGGGAGGCGGCTTTATGCACTGCAGCTGGGCTTCTTGCCGGCCGCGCGGGCTTGGTCATAGAGCGGCTGCACCTTCGGCAGGTTGCGCTGCAGATCATTGATACGGGTATCGGCGGCCGGATGGGTCGACATCATCTCCGGCGGTGCGCCACCAGCCTTCTTGCTCATGTTGACCCACAGCTGGGCAGCCTGCGATGGGTCGAAGCCGGCGCGCGCCATGATCTGCTGGCCGAGAATATCGGACTCGCTTTCGTCGCCGCGCGAGTACGGCAGCAACAGCAGCAGGTTTGCACCCGCGCCGATCATGTCGCCGGATACGCCGGTACTCGCGGACAGAACCTGCACCCCCATCTGCGTCGCCAGCTGGTTGGAAACACGCGCGGCGGAATGCCCGGCCAGCACATGCGCGACCTCATGGCCGATGACGGCGGCGAGCTGATTCTGGTTCTCCGCGACCTTGAGCATGCCGGTGTAGACACCGATCTTGCCGCCGGGCAGGGCGAAGGCGTTGACCTCCTTGGACTCGAATACCTGCACTTCCCAGTTGCCGCCGACTTCGCGCGTGATACTTTGCGCAACGCATTGCACATAGCGGCTGGTGCTGGTGTTGGACGCCGCAGGCGTCTTCTTTTTCAGTTCCTGGAATGCGGCGATGCCCATCTGGTTCATTTCCGCATCGGAGACCAGCTTGAGCTGGGTACGACCGGTCGGCGAGGTCGCGCAGGCGGTGAGGCTGATCGTCGTGACCAGCGCAGTCGCCAGCATGCTGTGGCGCGCAAATGCATTCATTGAAAACTCCCTGTGGCAGATATCTGCCGGCGGCAAACGGCTAGGCGTGAATGATAGTGGATGTACTGCTGAACCCTCTGTGAAGGGTGAGCAATCCCGCACTACTCAAATGCGGGCATTTGTCGGTAAAGTTGGGGCCGGGTGCGAACCTGGGGATGCAACGATCGGTGGGAGACCGGACGTCGCAGATGTTTTCAAGATGGCGGCAGCCGTCGGATTCGGAAGGTTTTAACGGTATGGCAAATCGCGAAATGGGTACTGTGAAGTGGTTCGACAACGCCAAGGGTTTCGGCTTCATCCAGCGCGCTACCGGCCAGGATGATGTGTTTGTGCATTTCAAGCAGATTCTGGGTGAAGGCTACCGGACCTTGCAGGAAGGACAGCAGGTTCAGTTCAACGTCGTGCAGGGCCAGAAGGGCCTGCAAGCCGAAGAGGTTGCCGTCGTCAGCTGAGCGAGGCAGGAACAGAGAGGGCTAGGATCGTCCCGGCCTTTTTCACAACCGTAGCTTGTGGGTCAGCCGCCCATCAGTTTCTTCATGCCTGCGCTCGAGACGCTGGTGCCGCCGAGCGACCAGCCGCCATCGACCGGAATCACCGTGCCGGTGACATAGGACGCCATCGGGCTCGCCAGCCACAGGCAGCAGTTGGCGATGTCGTCCTTGGTGCCGAAGCGCCTGAGCGGCACCGAATCAACCACGATCTGCGTGGTCTCCGCATTCGGCGCGAGGCGCTTCATGCCTTCGGTATCACTGATCGGACCGGGCACGACTGAATTGATACGCACGCCCTGAGTGCCCCATTCGATCGCGCCGACCCGCGTGATCATGTCGACACCGGCCTTGGCGGCGCAGACGTGCATCTGGAATTCCATCGGGTTGTAGGCCTGCGGCGCCGAGATGTTGATGATGCTCGCGCCCGGCTTGCGCAGCAGTTCGAAGCCGGCGCGCAGCACATAGAAGGTGCCGAGCAGATCGATCTCGACGACGGCGCGGAAGCCGTTCGACGAGATGCCCAGCGCCGGTGCCGGGAAATTGCCGGCAGCGCCGGAGATCAGCACGTCGATTGGGCCGTGCTTCGCATGCGCCGTCTTAAGCGCGGTTTCGGTCTGCGCGTAGTCGCGGACGTCGACCGATACACCGAGAACGTCGCCGCCGTGGGTCTTGAGTGCCGCGACCGCGGCATCGACCTTGTCCTGCGAACGCGAGGCCACGCACAGTTTTGCGCCCTGGCGTGCGAACGCATGGGCGATACCGAGGTTGATGCCGCTGGTGCCGCCGGCGACAAACACATGCTGGCCGCTGAAATCGAACATCGAGTCCATCAACGCTTCCTCTAGATCAGAAAATACTTGTGGCGCGCCGCGACGAACGCATCGTGGCCAGGCACAACAGCGCGAGCAGGGCGAACAGGCTCAGGCTGCCACCTCCTCCTCCGCCACCATCGCTGCTGCCGTCATCGACGATCCGCAGCGTGCGATCACTGCCACCGCTGTCGGTGTTGTCGCGATCACGATCGTCCTCGTAGCGCTGCCAGCCGGCCGACCAGTCCAGCACCGTTGCCGGATTGCTGTCGAGCGCCTGGCCGGAAAGGTCCTGTGCGACGACCTTGAGATTGACCAGAGCAGCATTATCGAGCGGAACCGACGCCGGCAGGCGGAAGGTGATCGCATACGCGTCGTCAACGTAACGCAGGTAGCCGGCGGGAGCCCCACCCGCGGCGGGAAGCCAACCCTGATCCGTGGTCGTCAGCTCAGTGCTGAAAGGATTGCCGGCGGCAGACTCGCCTTCGATGGCGACCTGCGGTGCCAGTGGCCCGTTCTGCCCGGTGTATGCGACCACCGTGCCAGTCGCATCGCGCGCGCGCATCGGCTTGCTGAACGCGAGCCAGAGGCGATAGTCGGTGTCGGCAACCAGGGCTTGCTGCGCACTGACCTGCAGCTGCCGCACATTGCCGCTGCGCTGCCACTGCGCGGCATAGACGATCTCGCCGTCGTCGACGCGGCGGATCTGCGCAGCGAGCAGCACCGGCGGACCGGCCATGCGATACAGGCCCACGCTGTAGGCATCGGCGAGTTCGCGCCGCACCCGGGCGATCTGCGAAGCCGGCAGGATGAAGCCGTCGTGGTGATAGCCGAAGCTGCCGTACTCGGTGCCGCCATTGCGGGGTTCGATCTCCAGAGTGTAGGCCGGAATCTGTTCGCCGTTGGCGAAGTACTCGTCGGTGCTGCCGATGCCGTAATCCGGCGGGGTCGGATCGTAGGGATAGCGGCTGCTGTCGCCGTTGGTCGCCGCGCTCATGCGCTCGGCCAGCGTGCGCGTGATCGCATTGCGCCGGACGCTGCCCGTTTCGGCGCCAAAGAAGACTCGACCGAACGAATGCGTGTCCGAAAAGAAGCGCAGACGCGTTCGCGGGCCGAGATCTGCCGCCGCATACAGCGCCTGCGTCTCGGGCTCTGAACCGCGGGAGACGCCGTGATAGAGCAGCGACGCTGCGTCGTCACTGTTCTGATTCCCCGAATCGAAGAACTTTGAATCGCTGTTGCGATTGAGATCAACGCCGAGCATGCCGTCGGCAACGCAGCCGCTCTGGCTCGCCGGGCACAGAATCTCGTCGACATTGCGCATGTTCTTGCGACGCAATCGCCCGTCGCGCGGGTAGTTGCGGTACTCGGGCGGCTCGCTTGCAAGCTCGGCTGGCTGAGGGTCTCCCGCGTACTCGGTCTGTAGCGTTTGCGTCGGATAGCGCTGCGTCTGCAGGAAGCCGTCGACATTCAGTACCGGAACGACGATCAAGTTCAGGTTGTCGAGCAGGTAGCGATAGAAGCCGGCGTCGTTGCGCTGGACAACCATGCGCTCGACCAGACCGGTGACGACCTCAGGGCTCGCCCACTCGCGCGCATGGATGCCGCCGTTGATCAGGGCGGCGGATTCGGCGAAACCTTCTGCGGTCGTCGCATCGGCATCGCCGATGCGATACGCAGTGATCGGCCGGTCGCGCGCGGTCTCGCCGACGACGACAGCGGCGACATCATCGTTCAGCGACAGCGCGGTCAGGCGATCTTCAAGTGCGGCGTAGCTGCGAAAGCCGGCCACCGGTGTCAGCGAATCCACTGGCAGCGGCACCGGATAGCCCAGCGGGATCTCGTTGGCGTTTTTCGAGGTGTTGGTCAGCGTCAGCACCTGTGCGGATACGCTGCTGACGCAGGCACACAACGCAAGCGCCGCGCCGATTCTCAGCGTAGCCATGCACTGATCTCCTCGCGCAGCGCAGGCGCACGGCGCTCGTCTGCGACAAACTGCGCCAGCGTCGCGCGTGCTGCCGGATGCGCACTCGCACGCAGGCCGAGCAGGGCATTGCGCAGACGGATGGAGTCGGCTTCGCGTTCGACAATGTCCGAGAGCGCGCCGATGGCAGCGCCATCACCGCTGCGACCGAGCGCAACGGCGCTGGAATCGCCGGAGTCGTCCGCCAGCGTGCCGAGCAGGAAGCTGCGCGCCGCCGGCAACTGGGCCAGCAGCGGCACGAGTGCCAGACGGCTGGCGGAGCGGTACTCCGGATCGATGCCGGCATCGCTGAGCACGGCGAATGCCGCGTCTGGCGCAAGAACACGCGGAATGTCGGTAATCAGGTCCAGACCTTCGGCGGTCGGCGCCTGCCGCAGGGCATCCAGCGCAAGCTGTGGATCGGCGAGGCGCAGGAACAGCGCATGCAAGGTCGACGGGGTTGGCGCAGCACTGCGGTGCAGCGCGGCAAGTTCCGCTGGCGCAGCACTGCGGATGACTTCCCCGATGGCATCCTCGTTGTCGAAGTTTGCGATCGTCACCGAGTCTGCCTGTGCAGCAGCGGTACGCAGCCTGGCGACATCCGCACGCAGCTGCCAATGACTCAGCGCGCTGCGTGCCGCACCAGCGATGGCGAAAGCCGGTACCTGACGTCTGCGCTGTTCGACATCAATCGGATCGGTCAGGGTTTGCGCGGAGTAGTCGAGCAAGGCGCTGACCGCTTCGAGGGTTTGCGGCGAGGGTGCGGTGACACTGCGCAGCTGCTCGAGTGCGCTCATCATCTGCGCTTCGTTCGGCAGCGGATCGATCACGCTGCGCCACTGTGCCTGCTGCAACGCGCCGACGAGTGCGGATTCGTCGCCCAGTTGTTTGGCATGGACTGCCGCGGTGCGCGCTGCAGCTTCAACCTGTGCGCGAGGAACGTAGCTGGCGACGGCAGCGTGACTGCATGCCGCGAGCAGCAAGCCAGTCAGCGCGTGTCGACGCCCGTTCATCTCAGGGCTCCAGCCGCTGGATGATCCATTGCCGATCCGGGCGCTGGTCTTCGCGCAGGTACTGCAGGCGATCGTGCAGGCGGCCATTGCGGCCCTGCCAGAACTCGATTGCGCGTGGCGTGACCCGATAGCCGCCCCAGTAGTCCGGATACGGCACGTCCTCGCCGGCGAGACGCGCGACGTTGTCGTCATAGCGCTGATCAAGGACTTCGCGGCTTTCGACGACTGCACTCTGGCGCGAGGTGATCGCGCCCAGCTGCGATTCGCGCGGACGCAGATGGAAATAGCGCCGCGATTGCTCGACCGGCAAACGCTCGGCCGTGCCTTCGATGCGCACCTGGCGTTCGAGCACATCCCACCAGAACACCAGCGCCACCTGATTGTTGTGCGCCAGCTCGCGGCCCTTGCGGCCATCGTAGTTGGTGAAGAAAGTCAGGCCGCCGCTGTCAAAGCCCTTGAACAGGACGATGCGCGCCGAAGGCCGGCCCTGACCGTCGACCGTCGCCAGGGTCATCGCAGTCGGTTCGCGCAGGCCTGCGCCCTGCGCATCGCCCATCCAGCGATCCAGCTGATCCATCGGATCCGCGGCGAGGTCGGCTTCGAGCAGAGGCGGGTTCCTGGTGAACTGGTGACTGTGCTGGGGCATGGTGGATCGCCGAGGTTTGCGGGAAACTCTTTGCCCCATTGTCGCGCTGCCAGCGCGCGAAGTCGAAGCGTCGAAGACAGGAGCTAAACATGTCCACATTCAATGCCCTGCGCGTCCATGCCCAAGATAGATCCACGGTCGCCCGCTTCGAACAGCTCCGGCTGGACGATCTCGGCGACGGCAATGTCGTCGTCCGGGTGTGCTGGAGCGGCATCAACTACAAGGATGCGCTGGCCGTCACCGGCAAGGGCCGCATCATCAAGCGTTTTCCGTGCGTGCCCGGCGTCGATCTGGCCGGCATCGTCGAACACAGTGCCGACATCCGCTACAAGCCCGGGGACCGTGTGCTGGTGACCGGCTGCAGCATCGGCGAATCGCTCGACGGCGG
>JALYJV010000141.1 GCA_030775105.1 Pseudomonadota bacterium
GGCCGCATGCTCGAACCGACGCAGATCCGCGATGCGATCGCTGCGCTGCTCGCTGAACCAGCCGCAGGACCCTTGAGCGGGGTTCGTGTCGTCCTTACTGCCGGGCCAACGCGCGAAGCGATCGATCCGGTGCGCTTCGTCACCAATCGCTCATCCGGGAAGATGGGCTATGCGCTCGCGAGCGCGCTCGTGCAGCTCGGCGCGGAGGTCACGCTGGTGTCTGGCCCAACCGCGCTGCCGACACCGTCGGGCATACGGCGCGTCGATGTCGAGACCGCGGCACAGATGCTCGAGACCACCCGCACGGCGGCAGGCAGCGCGCAGATTCTCGTCGGCGCAGCGGCAGTCGCGGACTACCGCGTCGAAGAGCCGCCGACGCAGAAGATCAAGAAGAAGTCCGACACGCTGGATCTGAAGATGATCAAGAACCCGGACATCCTTGCCGAACTGCGCAGCGCGCATCCGGCGCTGTTCATCGTCGGCTTCGCTGCCGAAACGGAAAGGCTCGCCGAACATGCACGCGACAAGCTCGCGCGCAAGAAGCTCAACCTGATTGCCGCCAACTGGGTCGGCAACGGCAAGGCCTTCGATCAGGACGACAACGCCCTCCATGTGTTCTGGGAGGGTGGCGATGTCGAACTGGCCCATGCGCCCAAGCCCGCGCTGGCGCGTGAACTTGCGGCGCTGATTGCTGCACGTTACCTCGCAGCCGCAAAAAACTAGCCGTGCACCTTTCCAATGCCGCTCTGCGTCGCAGCGCCTGATCCGTCGTTGACCATGAAAAAGAACATCCAGCTGAAAATACTCGACCCACGCATCGGCAAGGAACTGCCGCTACCGGCATATGCGACCGACGGCTCGGCCGGACTCGACCTGCGCGCGGTGCTCGATGCCCCGCTGAAGCTGGAACCCGGCGCGACGACGCTGATCAGGACCGGCCTGGCGATCTACATCGCCGATCCGAACCTTGCAGCGGTGATCCTGCCGCGCTCGGGTCTCGGGCATAAACACGGCATCGTGCTCGGCAACCTGGTCGGCCTGATCGACTCCGACTACCAGGGCGAGCTGATGGTGTCGTGCTGGAATCGCGGCCAGACCGCGTTTGTCATCGAGCCCGGTGAGCGCATCGCGCAACTGGTACTCGTTCCGGTCGTTCAGGCAGCGTTCGAGATGGTGGAGTCGTTTCACGCCACCGAACGCGGCGGCGGCGGCTTCGGCAGCACCGGAACGCACTGAGCTACCTATAATCGCGCACCCTTCTTCCGCAGGCCGTCCGATGCCGATCGACCTCTCCAACGCCCAGAACATCGCCCGCGTCCTGACCGAGGCCCTGCCGTACATCCGTCGCTTTGCCGGCAAGACCATCGTGGTCAAGTACGGCGGCAACGCGATGAAGGACGACACGATGATCGCGTCGTTTGCGCGCGACATCGTGCTGATGAAGGCGGTCGGCATGAATCCGGTCGTTGTCCACGGCGGCGGCCCGCAGATCGGCGCACACCTCGAACGCCTCGGCAAGAAGAGCGAGTTCGTCGAAGGTATGCGCGTCACCGACGATGAGACCATGGACGTGGTCGAGATGATGCTCGGCGGCCTCGTCAACAAATCCGTCGTCAGCGCGCTGAACCAGCAGGGCGGGCGGGCGGTCGGCCTGACCGGCAAGGACGGCGGCATGATCCGCGCGCGCAAGATGCTGCTCAAGAACGGCCAGGACATCGGCCAGGTCGGCGAAGTCGAGAAGATCGACCCGCGCGTGATCAATCACCTCGAGGCCGGTGGCTTCATTCCGGTGATCGCGCCAGTCGGCGTCGGCGAACACGGCGAGGCGTACAACATCAATGCCGACGTCGCGGCCGGCAAGATTGCCGCCGTGCTACAGGCCGAGAAGATCATCTTCCTGACCAATGCTCCGGGCGTGCTCGACAAGCAGAACCAGATCCTGACCGGGCTGACCGTGCCGCAGGTCGAGGACCTGATCCTCGACGGCACGATCCACGGCGGCATGGTGCCGAAGGTGCGCTACGCACTCGATTCAGTGAACAGCGGCGTGAAGTCGGCGCACATCATCGACGGCCGCATCGAACATTCCGTATTGCTGGAACTGTTCACCGATGCCGGTATCGGTACGCTGATCCGCGGCTAGTGGTCGCTTCGACGCTGATTACGGCGTAGGAAGCGCCGTGGGTGTTGCCTTTCCGCCATCCGGATCCGCGCTGTTCTCGGTGAGTTCGCGATAGCGACGAATGTCATAGTCGAACTTGTCGACGATGCCCTTGCGCTCCGCTTTCAGTTCCTCGACAACCTGCGCATTGCTGCCCAGCGTCGCTTTGAATTCCGCGAGCTGTTTGGTCAGCCTGAGGGGCGCTTTCTTGTTCGGATTCTTGCCCTGGAAATCAGCAATCTGCTGCTCCAGCTGGACAATGCCCTTCTGGTTGCCGACCAGCGATTTCTCGGCCAGTCCCATACGGCCATCCAGTGTCGCCAATCGGTCGTCGCGGGTTTTTTCCAGATCCTTGACGCTGGCAAAGGTGGATTGCAGAAACCGATCGTAAGCCTCGGCCTCCTCCAGCCGCTTGCGTCTGGCCGCAAGCTCTGTTGCCAGCCTGGCTTCTTCCGTTACTTCTTCCGGCGTCTTCTGTCGCGGCAGCGTTCGAACGACACGACCCTTGCTGTCATAAACCTGCCGCTCCTGCCTGGCGTACTCGGGCGGGACACGATCGCCGCAGGCGCGCCGACCATCGGCCTCATCCCAACAGACAATTCCACCTGCGCTCGCGATCATCGGCGTGCTTCCCAGCCATGCCGCGGCCACAGTGCAGAACGCGATTAGCCCCCGCCGGACAGCCATCACATTGTCTCCAGAAAAATCAATGCGGCTCCATGAAATCACGATGCAGCCCCCAGCCGCAGCGTGTACTGATTACTACTGTATGCCTAATACGGCAGCGAATGCAGCCATCAGATGCAGTACCGGGCCTGATATTCCCGAATCGAGTCGATGACACTCGCATCCACCACCGAATTGCGACTCAGGTAGTCCATCAGCGTCTGCACCGTCACCAGCGGCACGACGCGGATGCCGCTGTCATGCTCCATTTCCTGCACGGCAGAGCGCCCGCTCGCACCTTTTTCCTGACGATCGAGGGCAATGAGCGCTCCCACCGGCTCGGCGCCGGCGGTACGCAGCATGGCGACGGCTTCGCGCAACGCGGTGCCGGCTGTGAGCACGTCGTCGACGATCACGATCCGGCCCTTCGGCGGGCCGCCGACGAGGGTGCCGCCTTCGCCATGGTCCTTGGCTTCCTTGCGGTTGTAGGCGTAGGGCACGTCGCGACCAGCTTCAGCCAGTGCCAGCGCGACCGAGGTCACCAGCGGAATGCCCTTGTAGGCCGGACCGAACAGACCATCGAAAGCAAGGCCTGAAGCCGCGAGTGACTGCGCATAAGCCTGGCCCAGCCGACGCATCGCCGCGCCGCTGGAAATCTGCCCGAGGTTGAAGAAATACGGGCTGACGCGGCCGGATTTGAGAGTGAACTGGCCAAACTTGAGCACGCCGTGCTTGAGGGCGAGTTCGAGAAAGGCGGTCTGATAGTCGTGCATGGCTTCGAGAACGTGAGACAAACAATGCGCCGGGACGGCATGTCCCGATACCATGCGCAT
This sequence comes from Pseudomonadota bacterium, assembly GCA_030775105.1. Taxonomy (GTDB): domain Bacteria; phylum Pseudomonadota; class Gammaproteobacteria; order Nevskiales; family Nevskiaceae; genus Solimonas. The sequence continues at coordinate 3,661 of JALYJV010000141.1, forward strand.
TATCGCCCAAGATCACTCCGCTCCAGATGCGTATCGTCTCCCTGAACTGCAACGGCATCCGCTCCGCTGCCCGCAAAGGCCTGTTCGACTGGCTGCCGAAGCAGAACCTCGATGTGCTGTGCCTGCAGGAAACCAAGGCGCAGATCACCGACCTGCAGGACGACCCGGTGTTCTTCCCCAAGGGCTGGACGGTGCAGTTCCGCGACGCCCAGAAGAAGGGGTATTCGGGCACCGCCATTTATTCGCGCAAGAAGCCGGATGCGGTGATCGACACGCTCGGACACGATGAATTCGATGGTGAAGGCCGCTACGTCGAAGCACGCTTCGGCACACTGTCGGTCGTCTCGCTGTACCTGCCGTCGGGTTCCTCCGGACCTGAGCGACAGGAGAGCAAGGATCGCTTTCTCGCGTTCTTCCTGCCCAAGCTGCGCGAATGGCGCAACAACGGTCGCGACTACGTGATCTGCGGCGACTGGAACATCGCCCATCGCAATATCGACCTGAAGAACTGGAAGTCCAACCAAAAGAACTCCGGCTTCCTGCCGCACGAACGGAGCTGGCTCGACACGGTGCTTGGCGAAACCATGGATGGCGGCTGGGTCGATGCTTTCCGCACGCTGCACCCGGAACTGGAGGGCGACGCCTACACTTGGTGGTCGAATCGCGGGCAGGCCTGGGCCAACAACGTTGGGTGGCGCATCGACTACCAGATCGTCTCACCGAGCCTGCGTACGAAGATCAAAGCCGCCAGCGTGTACAAGGCCGAACGTTTCTCCGATCACGCGCCGCTGACGATCGACTATGCCAACTGAGGTTTCTGCGCCGCCCGCGGCGCGAGGCTGGTTCGATACGCTGCGTCTGTACGCGCAGCCGCGTCCGGTCGCGATGCTGTTCCTCGGCTTCTCCGCCGGCCTGCCGTTCCTGCTGGTGTTCAGCACGCTGTCCGCCTGGCTGCGCGAAGCCGGCATTGATCGCACGACCATCGGCCTGCTGTCATGGGTGGGCCTCGCCTACTCGTTCAAGCTGATCTGGGCACCGATCGTCGACCGGCTGGCGATTCCCGGGCTCACACGCCTGTTCGGCCGTCGCCGCAGCTGGATGCTGCTGGCACAGATCGCTTTGATGATCGGCCTTGCGGCAATGGCGCACGGCGACCCGAAGGCGCATCTGTTTGCGCTTGCCACGCTCGCGGTTTGCGTTGCGTTCGCCAGTGCAACCCAGGACATCGCGATCGATGCCTGGCGCATCGAATCCGCACCGCTGGCTATGCAAGGCACGATGGCGGCGACCTACCAGCTCGGCTATCGCGTCGGTCTGCTGATGGCCACTGCGGGAGCGCTGTGGCTGGCCGGCGAGTTCGACTGGCGCACGGCCTATCTGGCCATGGCAGCACTGGTTGGCCTGGGCGTACTGACCACGCTGGTCATCCCGGAACCCAACGTTCCGGTCAGCGCTTCGACCGCCGAGCAGGAACGTCGCGTCGTCGCCTTCATGGTCGACAAGGCACATTGGCCGGAACCGTTGCGCCGCATCGGCGGCTGGTTTGTCGGTGCGGTGGTCTGCCCGCTGGTCGATTTCTTCACGCGCAACGGCCTGAAAACCGGCGCGCTGATCCTCGCGTTCATCGGCACCTTCCGCCTGACCGACTACACGATGGGCGTGATGGCGAATCCGTTCTATCTGGATGTCGGCTACACGCTGCAGGAGATCGCTGTCGTCGCCAAGGGCTACGGCCTAGGCGCATCGATCATCGGGGTGATTGTCGGCGGCTTCGGTGTCGCCAAGCTCGGTCTGGTCCGCGCGCTGATTGTCGGCGGCGTGCTGGTGATCCTGTCGAACCTGTCGTTTGCGACGCTGGCCTTCAGCGACGACCCGAGCCTGCTCGGTCTGGGCCTCGTCGTCAGCGCCGATAACTTTGCCTACAACTTCGCCGGTACCGCGTTCATCGCCTATCTGTCAGGGCTGACGAACACCGCGTACACCGCAACGCAGTACGCACTGTTCTCCTCGCTGTTCTCGCTACCCGGCAAGCTGCTGATGGGCGGCTCGGGTTTTGTCGTCGACAGCTTCGGTTACCCGTCGTTCTTCCTGTACACCTCGGCGCTGGGAATCCCTTCGCTGCTGTTGGTGTACTGGCTGTCGAAGCGCGTTCCTTTGCCGGACGCCAAGACCTAGGGAAACTCAGGCGGCTATGGCGTGCACGCCGTGCAGTCGCCGGAACACATCGGCGAAACGCCGCGCAATGTCATTGCCGTCCGGCACATCCCAGGCGCGGCTGTACACCGGTAGCTTGAGACGGTCGATGTTGTCGGCGCGGCCCGCGTGCTGCGCACCGAGCAGCTTGAGATGCCGAACGATGCGCTCGTTGTCACTGGCGACGTCGTAGTAGAACGTCTTGATGCCGCCCGCGTGCGCGCGCAGGTGCAAACAGGCCTGCAACACAAAACCGGCACCGCGCCCCTGATAGGCATCGGAGATGATGATCGCAACGTCAGCCGCGTCGGGTTCACCAACAATGCGGTTGTAGCGCGCAACGCCAATGCCGGGCTCATCCGGCTTTTCCACGTTCATTGCACCCCAGGCGACATGATCGACGCCGTCGGCATTGATCATGCGCTTAAGCAGGTCATCGCTGAGTTCAGTGACGTCATCATCGATTCCTGGCAGCCGGCGCCGGCGCACCAACTGCGTCATCTGACGAAATCCCTCACGCAGACGCGGCGCATCCGCTGGCTGAATGGGTCGCAGCAGAATCGGCAAGCCGTCATCCAGCTCGTACCGGAAAGAGGCAGGCAACCTGGGGCGGCGCAGCGCCTTGAGCATCAGCCGTACTCCTGAAAGCAGCGAATCCGGGGATCAGAGCTTGTGCTGATCAATCAGATCGGAAGGATTGTCCCAATTGCCATGATGCGAACCCAGCTCGTCGCGTTCGATGCCGTAGTCCTCAGCCTCGATATCCAGTGCACCTGAATAGTCTTCAGGCGGCGCGCAGGGTTGCGCGAGCATTTGTGTCCAGATTTCGAACTCGATTTCCTCGAGAGTGCCGTCGAAGTGTTGCACCAGCACAATCTCTGCCTTGGCATCGACACCGACAATCTCGAAGGGGTCGCCATCGGTCTTGAACCATCGGCCTACGGCAACGTCGCTAATCCACTCTGCCATTGCTGACCTCCTGCGCTGTCATGCGCATTGCGCGCCACGAATCCGCGCAGCACGTTCCTTGTTCTACGCCCGTCAAACGGAGAGAACAAGCGTTCAGCCCACGCATCAATCGCAACCGGCTGAAACCTCGGGAGATA
>JALYJV010000142.1 GCA_030775105.1 Pseudomonadota bacterium
CAGCCAGCTCGCCACCAAGACCGGCGTGCACGGCAACAACATCGAGAAGGTCATCATCTGGGGCAACCACAGTTCCACGCAGTACCCGGACATCAGCCACACCCTGATCGGCGGCAAGCCGGCCAAGTCGCTGGTCGACCAGAACTGGATCGAGAAGGATTTCATTCCGGTTGTGCAGCAGCGCGGCGCCGCGATCATCAAGGCCCGCGGCCTGTCGTCGGCCGCTTCGGCCGCCTCGGCTGCGGTCGATCACATGCGTGACTGGGCGCTCGGCAGCAACGGCAAGTGGGTGTCGATGGGCGTGCCGTCAGATGGTAGCTACGGCATCGCGCCGGGCATCGTTTACGGCTATCCGTGCATCTGCAAGGACGGCAAGTACGAAATCGTCCAGGGCCTGTCGGTCGACGAGTTCTCGCGCGCCCGCATGGGTGTGACCGAAACCGAACTGCGCGAGGAGCGCGCCGCGATCGAAGATCTGCTCAAGGCCTGATCGCTGTTTCTGCAGTGAAAAACCCGCCGGTCCCGGCGGGTTTTTTCTTGCCCGCGACAAAATGCCAACTGCTTGGCAATACCCCTCGCAGCAAGCCTTGGCAGGCTGCAGCCTCAGTCATCAAGTCCCGTCGGCGCCATGCGCGGTGACGGGTACGGGGGAATGGAGCGATGCGTCTACGAGAACGTCTGAGCGGATTCATCAGCTGGCCGATGAGTCACAAGCTGTTTCTGCTGGCCTCGGTCGGCGTGCTCGCCTCGGCATTCGCCGGCGGTTCCAACGCGCTGCTGTTCAGTTCCGCGTATCCCAGTGCGATGGATCTGGGCTTGCTCAATCGCTTCATCCTCGCCTGGCTTGCAGTCCAGGTTGCGCTGGCGCTGATGGTCTGGCCGGTCGCGCGGCGCGGGCTCGAGGGTCGCTGGGCGGCGTACGTCTTCGTCGTCGCGCAGTCGCCGTTCATTGTCGGCCTGCTGCATCTGTACGGCACGATGGGCACGCCGCTGGTCGCGATCTATCCGGCGATCGTCATCCTCTGGTCGCTGGTTCTCGACGAGCGCATCGGCCTGTTCGGCCTGTGCAATCTGGCGTTGTGGATGGCCGCGGTCGGCCTCGCCGAGTTCGCCCAGTGGTTGCCGTACGCGCCGATGCTGCTCGAACGCACGATCGACGCACAGAACAATCCGGTCTGGTTCGGTGCGGTGTTCATGCACATCCTCGTCCTGCTCGGTTTCTGCCTGTCGCTGTGCATCCTGTTCCAGCGCACCCAGCGCAGTCAGCAGCTGCGCATGCAGCAAGCGCATGAGGCACTCGCCTCGGCGAGCCGCCTGATCCGCCGCTATGTGCCGGCGGGACTCGCCGAGCAGATCGTTACCGGCGCCTACATGGAAAGTGCGCGACCGGAGCGACGCCGCCTGACCATCGTGTCGATCGGCATTGAGGGCTTCATCCATGCCGCGGAAGAGCTCGAAGCCGAGGATCTGGCCGGCGTGCTCAGCCACTACCTGTCGGAGATGGTGGCGATTGCCGACCGCCACGGCGGCACGGTCAGCCACATCATGGGTGACGCGATGCTGGTGCTGTTCGGCGCGCCGCAGATCAGCGACGACCACGATCATGCAGTACGCGCACTGCGCATGGCGCAGCAGATGCAGATCTGTGCCGACATCCGTCGCCATATGTGGTCGCAACACGGGCTTGAGCGGCCGTTCCGCATCCGTATCGGCATCAATACCGGCTATGTCAGCGTCGGCGATTTCGGTTCGATCGAGCGCAAGCTGTACTCGGGCATCGGCCTGCAGGCGCATATCGCCGAGCGCATCCAGGAGCGCTGCATGCCGGGGCAGGTGCTGTGTACGCAGGCGACATGGGCACTGGCCAAGGATGACTTCGAATACTCACAGCCTTGCGACATCACCGTTGCCGGACTCGCGAGTCCGCTGCGCGTCTGCACGCTGCGCGGTGTCAATGAGGACTCAACGGCGACGATGGAGCCGTTGGTCGTTGCCGATGCGGTGCCGGTCGAACTGCCGGCACCACGTAGCGCCGGCGAGCTGATCTGGATATTCGGAAACGCCCGCTTCGATGAGGCCAGTCATGTGCTGACCTATGCTGGCGAGCCGGTGGATCTGGAGCGCAAACCGCTTGAGGTGCTGCGCTATCTGCTGCGCCATGCCGGCGATGTCGTCACCAAGGACGAGTTGTTCGCCGCGATCTGGCCCGGCCGCCTGCCGAGCGAGACGGTCATCGCCAAGGCGATCAGCAAGCTGCGTGAAGTGCTGCGTGATGATCAGCAGGCGATCATCAAGACCGTGCACGGCTATGGCTATCGCTTCGTCGCCGAGATCAGACCTGCGCAACCGCGGGCGCAGATCCCCGCACGCTGAGGGTGCGCCGCGGCAATGCGCGGCGCGACCGGCGTCTCGCGCTGGCCGATGGCGTATTCGTCGCGACGACGGTGACCTGGGTGGGCGCTGCCTCGATGATCTGCGCAATCTGCAGTGCTGCGCGCACTGCTTTCATTTCCTTGCGCGCGTTGGCAGTTGTCGTATGCGCAGCCGCGCGTTCGGGACGGAGCAGGAAGAGCAGCGTGACGACGCTACACAGGGTGATCAGGATCAACGGCGCCCAGATCAGCACGGAGAGCTCGCC
>JALYJV010000143.1 GCA_030775105.1 Pseudomonadota bacterium
GGCAAAGGCACTCGCTGGCGAGACCTACAAGGCGCCTGACACCAAGCTGCCGTCAGAGCTGGCCAAGCTGAGCTACGACGACTACCGCAAGATACGCTTCCGTCCGGACCGCGCGCTGTGGCACAACTCGAGCCTTCCGTTCGAACTGCAGTTCATGCCACGCGGCATGTACTTCAACCAGAACGTCAAGATCAACCTGATCGGCAGCGACGGCGTACGCCCGATCGCGTTCAATCCGTCGAATTTCAGCTACGGCAATACCGGGCTGAACACTTCGACGCTCAATGAGCTGGGCTTCTCCGGCTTTCGCGTGCACTATCCGATCAATCGCAAGGACTACAAGGACGAAGTCCTGGTGTTCCAGGGCGCGACCTACCTGCGCGGCCTCGGCAAGGGTCAGCGCTACGGCATGTCGGCACGTGGCCTTGCAGTCGACACCGGTGAATTGTCCGGCGAGGAATTTCCGCAGTTCACCGAGTTCTGGATCAAGTGGCCGCGCGCCAGCGATCACGAGCTGACGATCTACGCCTTGCTCGATTCGCCGCGCCTGACCGGCGCCTATCGCTTCATCCTCAAGCCGGGCGACGCCACCTCGGTTGCGGTGACCTCGCGGCTGTACTTCCGTGGCGACGTCAACAAGCTCGGTGTTGCGCCGCTGACCAGCATGTTCCTGTTCGGCGAGAACCAGCCAAGTCCGCGTGAAGACTATCGCCCGGAAGTGCACGACTCCGAAGGTCTGATGGTGCACTCCGACGACGAGTGGATCTGGCGTCCGCTGGTGAATCCGCGGCGTCTGTTCATCACCTCGTTCGGCCAGAACAATCCGCGCGGCTTCGGCCTGATGCAGCGCGATCGCGACTTCGCCCACTACGAAGACCTCGACACCCGCTACGACCTGCGCCCCAGCGCCTGGATCGAGCCGCAGGGTAACTGGGGCAAGGGCCGTGTCGAGCTGGTGACAATTCCGACGCCGGACGAAACCAACGACAACATCGTCGCCTACTGGGTGCCGGAGCGCGCACCGCGTGCCGGCGATCAACTCGATCTGTCATACACGCTGTACTGGCAGATGAGTCCGGAGACGATGCCGCCGCTGGCCCGGGTGATTCAGACCCGCCGCGGACACGGCTTCAAGCCTGCCGACGACACGCTGCGCTACCAGATCGATTTTGCCGGTGGCGAACTCGACAAACTGCCACCCGATGCGCAACTCGTTGCCGGCGTCTGGGTCAGCGACACCGGTGAATTGCTTGAGCGCCAGCTCGTGCGCAACGAAGCCAACGGCGGCTGGCGCCTGAACCTGCGCGTGCGCCGCGGCGATGAGTCCAAGGTGTTGGAGATGCGTGCGATGCTGCGCGACGGCAACCGGACGATTTCCGAAACCTGGGCCTACGCCCTGCCCGCAAACGCGGGGCGTTGAAGTTTATGACGGCAGGTGATTCGCGCCCGGGGCTTCGAAACACGGTGCTGCACGGCTATGTCGATGCCATGCCCATCGACAGCACAATGCGCGCAGCGCTCGATGGCGTCATCGCAGCCGGTGCGAAGGATCCGAAGCCGGCCCGCTTCGCGGCGCTGCACACCACGCTGAGCGGACACGAGCCAAGCCCGAACGCCGCAGCCACGGTCCGTCGTTCGGCGCTGGCACGCCTGCGTTACGCCTTGCAGCAATCGCCGCGCAAGGGCGATCGCGAACTCGCCGGACGCATCGTCGAGAACGTCCAGGGCGAAATGCAGCTGGTGACGATGCCGCCGCTGGCGCGCGCGTCGATGAGCCCGCATCCATGGAACAACAATCCGTTCAAGCGCCTGTGGGCCTGGCTCAAAACCCTGACGCTGGGCAGGCGCGGTCGCATGCAGCCGCGTGACATCGAAGCGGCGCCGGTGCCGCTCAAGGCCGCGCGCCGCCCGTGGCGTATCAACGCGCGCTGGCGCCGCGCACTGCTGGTGACGCTGATCCTGGCGCAGACCGTCGTCGCGACCTACTTCATGACGGCGGTGCTGCCCTACCGTGGCCAGCACTATCTGGAGTGGATGATCCTGACAATCTACGCCGTGCTGTTCGCGTGGATCTCGGCCGGCTTCTGGACCGCGCTGATGGGCTTCTACACGCTATTGCGACGCAAGGACCGTTTCTCGATCTCGGCCAGCGCGCCCGACGATGCGCCGATCGCGCCCACGACGCGCACGGCGATTCTTGTACCGATCTGCAACGAGGACGTGGTCCGCGTGTTCGCCGGCGTGCGCGCGACCTGGGATTCGATCTGCCGCACCGGACTGCGCGACCAGTTCGAGCTGTTCATCCTCAGCGACACCTATCAGGCCGACACCCGTGCCGCCGAAGTGCAAGCCTGGCTGCAGCTGTGCCGCGAGGTGGATGGCTTCGCGCACATCTTCTATCGGCGTCGCACGCATCGCATCAAGCGCAAGTCCGGCAACATCGCCGACTGGTGCCGGCGCTGGGGCAGCCGCTTCAAGTACATGGTGATCCTCGACGCCGACAGCGTGATGTCGGGCGAATGCCTCAAGCGCCTCGTGCAGCTGATGGAGGCCAACCAGACCGCCGGCATCATCCAGACCGCGCCGCGCGCCTCGGGCCGTGAAACCCTGTACGCGCGCATCCAGCAATTCGCAACGCGCGTGTACGGCCCGCTGTTCACCGCCGGCCTGCATTTCTGGCAACTCGGCGAATCGCACTACTGGGGTCACAACGCGATTCTCCGCGTTGCGCCGTTCATGCAGCACTGCGCACTTGGGCGTCTGTCCGGACGCGGCGCGCTGTCCGGGGAGATCATGAGCCATGATTTCGTCGAAGCCGCGCTGATGCGTCGCGCCGGCTGGGGCGTGTGGATCGCCTACGATCTCGCTGGATCCTACGAGGAAATGCCGCCAACCCTGCTCGACGAACTCCAGCGCGACCAGCGCTGGTGCCAGGGCAACCTGCAGAACTTCCGCCTGTTCTTCACCCAGGGCCTGCACCCGGCGCATCGCGCGGTATTCATGACCGGTGTGATGGCGTACCTGTCGGCGCCGCTGTGGTTCCTGTTCCTTTTACTGTCGACCGCGTTGCTCGCGGTATTCGTGCTGTCCGAACCGCAGTATTTCACCGAGCCGTATCAGCTGTTCCCGAACTGGCCGCGCTGGCATCCCGAATGGGCGATGCGCCTGTTCGGCGGCACGATGCTGCTGCTGTTCCTTCCCAAGATCCTGTCGCTGTTGCTGCTGGTCTGCAGCCCTTCGCAGTGGCGCGGCTTCGGCGGCACCGGTCGTTTGATTCTCGGCGTCATCATCGAAAGCCTGTTTTCCGCTGCACTCGCACCGATCCGCATGCTGTTCCACGCCCGCTACGTCGCTTCGGCCCTGGCCGGCATCTCGATCAAATGGAAATCGCCGCCACGCGATGACGCGCAGACGCCGTGGGGTCAGGCGCTTCTGCGTCACGGGGGCGGCAGCGTGCTCGGACTCGCCTGGCTCGGCGCGGTGTATTGGCTCAACCCGAGTTTCCTGCCCTGGTTGTTGCCGGTCGCCGGGAGTCTCGTCGTCGCCGTGCCTCTGTCGGTATGGAGCTCGCGCGTCAACTTCGGTCGCGCCGCACGCGCGGTGCGCCTGTTCCTGATTCCCGAGGAGGCGATCCCACCGCGCGAATTGCGCTGGCTACGCGCCGGCATGCGCCGCGCGAAACGTCCGGCGGATTTCAAGACCGCCGTGGTCGATCCGATGATCAATTCACTGATGACCCTGCAGGCCGGTCGCCTGCGCCGCCATACCGATGCACAGAAGCAGGAGCGCGTCGAGCTGTTCGACAACTGGATCAAGGGCACACCAGAGC
>JALYJV010000144.1 GCA_030775105.1 Pseudomonadota bacterium
CCGCGCGCAAACGGCGGCACCCAGCGGAACGCGGTGACGGTGATCGGACTCGTTTGCGCGTTCATGTGCTGTGTTCCTGAAATGCGGATGAAGTCCAGCTCAGTGCTTGAGCAGGCTGTCCAGCAGCTCCAGCGCCATCGTCCAGCCCCTGGTGTGACTGAGCCCGGCCTCGTGGTCAGGCAGGCGCTCGTGCGTCAGCACGACCTCGGTGCTTGAGTTCGCCGCATTGAATTCGACCGTCACCAGGGTTTCGGTGTGATGCGTTGCGGCCGAGTGCCAGGTGAACACAAGCTTCCTGTTGCGCTCGATGACCCGGTACTCGCCGTAGTGGCGGTTCGGGCCACTGTCGTAGTTCATCACCACCTCGTACCTGCCACCCACGCGCGCGTCCACGCTCACCGTGCTGCGCGTTGTCGTGCCGGGATGCATCCACTGGGCGAGGCTTTCCGGGTCCAGCCAGGCGTCGAACAGTTCGTCCACAGTGGCAGCCATCGTGCGCCTGACCACGATCTTGCCTGGCTTGAGGCTCGCTGCCGCAGCAGTACTTGATTGTGCCTGTGTCATTGCTTGCTCCTTCGTTTGTCGGCAGTGCGCTTCCTGATCACGAAATCTTCCAGTGCCGCGAGGCGATCCGCCCAGAACTGGCGATAGAACTCCATCCAGTCGGCAGCCTCCTGCATCGGCGCTGCGTTGAGCGAAAGCACGTGCTCGCGCCCCTGCACCGAGCGCGTGACCAGCCCAGCGCGTTCGAGAATGCGGATGTGCTTGGACGTCGAGTTCAGCGAGATCGGAAACGCGCTTGCCAGTTCCGTCACCCGCGCATCGGACTGCGCCAGCCGCGCGAGAATCGCGCGCCGCGTCCCGTCCGACATCGCGCCGAACAACTCGTCGAGTTGCGTCGTTCTATATTCATCCATAAGGGTGAATATAGAACTACACAATCCGGAGGTCAAGCCGGATGTGGTTTATGGGTGGCTGTTCAGCGCAGACGCATGAACGCGGAACGGCCCGAATCGGCGCTCAGCGCAGCGGATGGTCGAGGTCGGTGTACTGCGGGCAGTAGCCGGTATCGAAGAGCTTCTCCGCCGAAATCATGCAGGTGGGGGTCTGGATCTCGCCGAGAAACTCCAGCTTCGGCAGGTCCTGCCGCGTGCACAGCTGGTCGAACACTTCCGCGTTTGTGTTCGGCAGCCACTGGTTGTCGCAGACGTTGTAGACGCCGGTCAGCTTCTTGCGCAGCGCATGCGCAGCGGCCCCGACCACATCGAGGAAGTGGATGACGTAGAGCCGCGCATCGGCGCTGAAGGCGTCCTTGCCGGCCATGACTTCGTGCGCAAGCTTGGCGCGCTGCGCATAGCTCATGTCGCCCGGTGCGCCATAGATGTCGGGCAGGCGCAGCACGCAACCCTGACCCGTCGACAGCACGATCCGCTCGGCCTCGCTGTAGTAACGGGTCGACGGTTCGTTGGACGTGCTCACCGGCGTTTCTTCGGTGACGACCTCGTTGCCCTGACCGCCATCGCCATAGACCGAGAACGACGACAGGAACAACACGCGCTTGTTCGCTGCGACGGCGCTTTCGCAGCTGGCGACCAGGACGTCGCGGTAAGTCGCCTCGCGCTCCTCGCGGCTGCGCGCCCGCCACTCATTGGGAGCGACCGTCGAGATGATGGCGTCGCACTCGCCGGCAATCTCGCGGATGCGCGCGGAATCGGTACCGCGAACGACGTGCACCTCATCCGCATATTCGCCCAGTTCCTCGACCTTGGCCGGCGTCGTTGTCGTGCCTTTGACCCACACACCTTCGGCCCGCAACCCACCTGCCAAAGCCTTGCCGACGTGGCCCAGGCCCAGAATCAACACCTCTTTCATGACAGCCCCTGATAATTCCTGATGACTTTATTTTTTTGGTGACGCCATATCGTTAACCCGATGCATCGGCCACCGACACCCCCAAACGAATGACATGATCCCGCATCGCTGGTCCGGCATCCAGTTTGGTCGTGATGTCCGTACGGCGCGGCCCGTGCCGATTGGGGGGGGTCGGTGCCCAGCCAGATCCGCTGTCTGCCCCAAGATGGCGCATGTGGATCCGGCGGTCCGCGCATTGACGCATTCATTGTGCAATCGCACAATTCACGCCTCGTCAGCGCCAGCCACTTCAGCAGCCACGCCTCGCGAATGATCTGATCACCATCCGGGGGCTGGATGCGTCTGCACATTGGCTGTTCGATATTTCTGCTGTCCTTCTCTGTCGGGCTCGCGACGATCGCGCCGGCGTTTGCCGACGCCAGTACGGTATCGACGATCCCTCTGGAAGACAGCACCGAGGCGCTGCTGGCGGATGCAGTCACTGAAGCCCCGTCCCCTTCCCAGCTCGAAACCATCGTCGTCACCGGCGAACTGCTGACGCGCAACGCCGAGCGCACGACGACCAGCGTCGGCGTCCACAGCGGCGTGGAGATCGAGCGCAGTACCGCGCTCGATGTCTATGACGTGATCAATTCCACGCCCAATGCGAGCTGGCACGACAGCGAACTGGGGTTGTCGACGGTCACGCTGCGCGGCATCGGCAGCTACGGCACCGGCCAGGTCGGCGCCGGCACGATCTACGGCACCGCAACGGCGATCGTCGTCGATGGCGTCGCCCTGCCGCGCGGTGCGATGGGCTTCGCCGATCTCTCCGCCTTCGATCTGAGCCAGGTCGAGGTGTTCCGCGGTCCGCAGTCGACGAGCCAGGGCCGCAACGCAATGGCTGGCGCCGTCATCATCAATACTGCCGAACCGGCAGTGGACAGCGCATTCAATCCGGAACTGCGTGGTCGCCTTTCCGCTGGCAGCGATTCCGCCTACCAGGGCGCCGCGGCGGCAGGTGCGACGTTGTGGGCCGACCATCTTGGCCTGCGCGTGGTGACCGATCACCGCGCCGACGACGGCGACTTGCACAACGTAACCCTCGACGACGACAAATGGGCGCATGACAAGAACCACGGTACGCGGCTGAGCGCGCGACTGACGCCATTCGGCAGCGACGGCAATTACGAGGCGTTGCTGAGTCTCGGCGAACTGCGGCGCGAAAGCGGCAGCCGCTATGTCGAGCAGTCCCGTGAAGCCGGGCGTGTTGCCACGGCAGACGAGCCCAGCGGCGTCGACAACGAAGCACGGCTCTATGCACTGCGACAGCAACTGAGCATCGGCGATGACTGGACGCTGCGCGCGATCAGCGCCTATGCGGATTCGACCGTCCTGCTGCATCTCGACGTCGACTACAGCGCCAAGCAGAACGGCTACATCGCCCAGGTCGCCAACTCGCATTCGTTCTCGCAGGAACTGCGCGCAAGCTTCGACTCCGACGACTGGCGCGGCACCCTGGGCCTGTACTACTTCCGCGGCGAGGACGGTGAAAACTCTTCCGGCGAAACTGCCGTGTCGGGTTTCGTCGAAACCCTCGTGCCGTGCCCATTGGACAGTGCGCTTTGCGATCTTCTGCCGCTGGATGAACTGTTCGCTCTGGTTAATTCTGCGACGGGCAACGTCGTGGTCCAGGCCGATGCACCGGCCCGCTTCGAGAACTACGCGCTGTTCGGCGAAGTCGACTGGCAGATCAGCGAACGCCTGACCCTGACCGCCGGCCTGCGCCTGGATCGCGAGCGCAACAGCCGCCGTGTTCTCAGCGAGATCAGCGGCGACACCCTCGATGCGCAGCTTGCCGTGGCGTTGCTGAAACAGGCTGGTGTGCTGGGTCAGGACGGCGAAACCCATGTCGGCCGCAGTTTCTCGGCGGTGCTGCCCAAGCTCGCCGCGAGCTACGAGCTTTACGACGGTGGCTACATCGGTGCCGCCTATACCGAGGGCTACCGCCCCGGCGGCGAGGGCTACAACTTCGGCTCCGGGCAGCGCTACCAGTTCGATGCCGAGCGCACGCGCAACGTCGAGCTGTCGTTCAAGACCGCGCTGCCCGCCTGGCGTACCCAGCTGGCGCTCAATCTGTTCCATACCGACTGGGACGACATGCAGGTCCAGGTCGGCCCGCTGCTCGCCACCTACGTCGACAACGCCGGCCAGTCGCGCATCCGTGGTGGCGAGCTGGAACTGCGCACGATGCTCTTCGATCAGCTGCGCGTGATCGGCGGCGTTGGCATCACCCACGGCCGCTTCGTCGACTTCGTCAGCACCACCGGCGATTTCAGCGGCTATCCGCTGCCCAAGGCGCCGGAGTATTCGGCGACGCTGGCGCTGGAGTGGATGCCGTTCGAAGACATTCTGATCCGCCCTGAAGCATTGTGGGTCGGCGCCACGCCGGCGCAGGTCGGCAACGCCGAGATCAACGCCGGACCGGCCTACCAGCTGCCTGCCTATACGCTGCTGAACCTGTCGCTGCGCTGGCAGCCGGGCCGCGTCGGCCTGTTCTTCAACAGCAGCAACCTGACGGACGAGAACTACCGGCAGGATGCGATCAAGGCCGCCCTCGGCGGCGACCTCGCTGCGCTGGGCCCTGGACGAAGTCTGGTAGGCGGCGTCGAGTTCAAGTTCTGAGAGCGGCTATGCTGAGATCGGCAAACTGGCAACGTAGGGCGGGAAAACGAAGCGTATCCCGCCGGTCGCGAAGCCGGCGGTGCCAAGGCGTGCTTTAACCGCACGCGTCCCGCCCTACACGCCCTACACGAGTTTTCTACTCCTGGATGCCCGCTTTCGCGGGCATGACGGAGAGCACACGGAGTCCCGCATGACCGAGCTGATCGAAGATGTCGACGCACTGGTCGCCACGGTCGGCAAGGTGCCGGGTTCGCTCGACATGAAGATCATGGATCACCTCGATGCCAGTGCACTGCGCTGGCTGCAGGTTTCGCC
>JALYJV010000145.1 GCA_030775105.1 Pseudomonadota bacterium
CTGTCGAGCCTGCGCGAAGGCAAGGACGTGCCTGCGCGCGGCACCGCGATGCTGACCGGGGCGCTGCCGAACTACAGCGTTTATCGCTGCCGTGATGGCAAGTACATCGCCGTCGGCGCGCTGGAACCCAAGTTCTTCATGCGCCTGCTGTCGGCGCTCGGCGACGAACTGCCGAAGCCGCTGCGCGCCCTGATTGCACGCAAATCGCCGAAGAAAGCGGCAGGTGCCGACAGCGGCGGCAAGACCAAGTCGGCCGACAAGGATCAGTTCGGCGAACTTGAGAAGCTGTTCGGCAATCCGCGCCGCGCCAGACGGATCATGGCCATCGCTCGCATTGCCCTCGCCGGCGTGTTCCTGACCCGCACCCGTGATCAGTGGGCTGCGCTGCTCGCGCACCGCGACGCTTGCGTCACCCCGATCCTGACGCTCGCCGAATCGCTGGAAAACGAACATGTCCGTGCGCGCGGCATGGTCGAGGACGACAACGGCAAGCCGGCATTCGCGTTGCCGATCCGCTTCGATCACCGCCTGTCGCCGTTGCAAGCGGCGCCGGCGTTGGGGGCGGATACGGAGGCGGTGTTGAAGGGTGCCGGAAAGAAGAAGGTGGCGCGCTGAGTCTGGGCTTGGTGGCGGTCTCTCGATACTCCGTGCGCTGCGCGCACGGCACTCGAGACGAACGGAGTTCTGTTGAGAGGTCGTAAAAGCAGTCCGTTCGCATCGAGTGCCGGCGAAGCCGGTGTATCGAGATGCCGCAATGTCACCCGCAGCGAATCAATCGCACATACCGCGGATCAATTGCCGCCACCGGATTGATCCCGAACATTTCGACAAAAGCGCGGTTCATGTGCGCCATGTCGTGAAAGCCGGCTTCCTGGGCGATGTCGGTCAACAGACGACCGCCCTGCCACAGGCTTACCGCATGCCATACCGCCTGCCAGCGCGCGTACTGGCTGATCGAATTGCCGGCCTGCACACGGAACAGTTCGCGCAGGCGCGACGGTGACAGGTGCACCTGTGCGCCGAGTCGCTCGAGGCTGAAATCGCACAGCGGTAGATCCTGCAGCAGTCCAATGACTTTCTCGATGCGCGGATCGAGTTGGCGCGCTGGCGGCTCTCGACCGGTCACGGCGTGAACGGCGCGTCGCACCAGCGCCTGGATGCGGCCACCGTTCAGGGTTCCATTCAGTGCTTCGCGCAGCTCAGGCAGCAGGGGCTCAAAGCGCGCGAAGTCGAGATCAATCAGTGCGGCGTCGCCGAGCGCCTGCGTGAGCCCAGCATGTTCCGGCGCTTCGACCGGCAGATAGAACACGGCGATGTCGCTGTCGACTGCGACCACGCGCCGCCGCCCCGACTTCGGCCCGAGCAGAGAAGCGCGTGTATGCAGCGTGCCTTCGTCGGTTTCGATCGTGTAGGGTGCGGCGCAGGCTATCCGCAACGTTGCACCCAGCGGGCTTGAGGGTCGGTCGACGACCAGCGTACGCGCGAGCATCAAAAGGCCGCTGGGCCAGGTGTAGATCGTCATGCCCTGCGGTGCCGGATGCGGCGTCGACGGTGTGGGGACGGGTGGATTTTCTGCCATCCCCGCAATGTAGCATTCAGGCCAGTCGCGACAGGTCAGTCGCTAGGTACAAGTGGCTCCGTCGCTACGTGCAAGCGTCCGGGTATCGACCACAGGCACGATGGCGTCCATGCTGGTGACCGGAAAGGAGATTCCAATGCTGACCCTCAAGCAATACCTGATCGAATACGGCAAGACGCATCGCAATCCGACGAATCAGATCATCCATTTCATCTGCGTACCGGCGATCTTTGTCAGCACGCTTGCACTCGGCTGGTTGCTGAGCCTGAATCTGCTCGGTGTCGACGCGCCGTGGGCAGGCTGGATCAATGCCGCGACCGTCGGTGGTGCGCTGATCCTGCTGTTCTTCTATTCGCGCATGGGCTGGCGTGCATCGGTGCTGATGATTGCCTGGTTCGCGATTTCCGTTGCACTGATTCTCGCTGTCGAAGCCTCGCCCGCGCCGCTGTGGCTGGTTGCCGCGGGGGTATGGATCGCGGCGTGGCTGGTGCAGCTCGTCGGCCACAACATCGAAGGCGCGAAGCCGAGCTTTATCGATGACCTGGTGTTCCTGCTGATCGGTCCACTGTTCGTGATGGAGGAGTTGGGCGTGTCGCCGCTGCCGGAATCAGGTGGAACCCTCCACGCCTGAGCGATTCACCCTCAATTCAGATTACTGCCGTAGTCTTCAGTGCAGTAGTGCTGTTGCCCGGGGCGCTGATCGGGAGTTTGGCCCGCCAGAGTCAGGGATCTCATCGACTCGATTGATTGCAGGGAAAGGAACCATGAAGAACACAACTCTTGTTTTGCTCGCCGCGACCGTTGCTGGCCTGACTTCGTACAACGCGCTGGCAGCCGATGCCGCGGTTGACGCCAAGGTGGCCGTGGAAGTCGACGGCAGTGCCGCCGCGGGTGCAGCTACTGGCGCCGTAGACGCCAGCAAGGCCGCCGGTGAGAAGGCGACGTCGAAGACCGGTGCAGCGC
>JALYJV010000146.1 GCA_030775105.1 Pseudomonadota bacterium
GATTTCATCTGCGCCAAGGTCGGACTCGACCAGGTCAACGCCGCGATGCGCAGTCTCGATCTGCCCGGCACTGTCGTCGACGCCGACTGCCGTGGGCTGTTCGCGCAGATGGCGCAGGATGCCGGCGTCAGAAGCGCTGCGGAATTGCCGACCAGACCCGATGCCGCGATGCTGGACCGCCAGCGCGCACTGCATGCGCCGTCGACCAATCGCACGACGCCACGCGAAATCTCGCGCCTGTTCGAACTGATCTGGACCGACCTCGCCGCCTCGGCCGCAAGCTGCGCGCAGATGCGCCGCATCCTCAGCGCGCAAGTTTGGCCGCACCGCCTCGCTTCCGGGTTTCCCGAAGATCACATCAAGACCGCCGGCAAGACCGGCACCCTGGTCCTCGTGCGCAACGAAGTCGGCATGGTCAGCTACCCGGACGGTCGCCACATCGCGGTGTCGGTGTTCACGCGCAGCCATGAATACCGTGCAAAGCATCCGGCGCAGGACGCCGCGATCGGCAAGGCCGCGCGCCTGGCGGTTGATCTGCTGCTGTCCGGGGATTAGCCCCCGCCCACCCGGATAGCATCCGGCGTACCAGGCTGAATCTCTTCCGGCATCCCACTCTGGGTTTCCTTCTACTCCGTTCGCATCGAGTGCCGGCGAAGCCGGTGTATCGAGATGCCGCCACCACAGTCCAGGTGTCTCGATACATCGCGCGCTACGCGCGCGGCACTCGACACGAACGGCGTTTGCTACAAGCCTGTGGGGTGCGGGAAATTTCTGCAAATGCGAGGCGTCACCCGACCCGGTCAAACCGGATGTTGCGCGTACGGTCGTTGCTGATCCAGAAGCCGCTCACCTTGTCGTCCTGACGATCGACGACAATCGTTGCAAGGTTCGGCAGCGGCATCGGCGGAACGGTATGGAAGATGCCGCAGCCAAGCACATCTGCCGACAGCGGTTCGATTTCCCAGCGGGCGAGACCGAATTCCGGCAGCAGATCGAGTTGTAGCTTGCCGTCCTTGATCAGGATCTCGACCTCGGTGCCGAACTCGGCAAAGCGGTAGCGCCCGCACAGCGCCGGCGCCAGGTCGGCGGCGGAAGGCGCCGTTCCCGGCAGGCGCTCGAAGCGCTCGAGGTCGCCATGGATGTGAACATCAAGCGCGGTCGCTGGCGTCTCGCCTTGCGGCAGTTGGCGAATCTCGATCGAGCTCACCGGGCCTTCGGCCAGCGCCAGGCCTGCATCGCTTCTGTACAAGGCACCGAGCGGTGCGTTGTAGGTCGACAGCAAGAGGATTTCGGGCCACTCCGGCTTGAGTTTGCGCGCGGCAATTTCCATCAGCGTGCGCGACTGTGCGCTGTACCAGCGGCCCGGGACCGCGGGAAAATCCGTCGCAGCCGGCGGGATGCGCGGTGCAGCCAGGCCTGCTGATTCAAGAACGCCGTCGACGATCTTCAGCGCCAGTGCCGGTGCCGGCACATCCATGCGATTGGTCATCACGATGATGTCCAGCTCATGTTCAGGCACCGTCAGCATCTGGCACTGGAAGCCGACCGTCGCGCCGGCATGGTGGATGATCTCGACGCCGCGATAGTTCTCGCGCATCACGCCCAGGCCGTAGATCGCGCTCTGGCCGCTGAGGTTGAGCGGTCGCTCGAGCATCTTCGCCCAGGTTGCCGCGCTGCCGATCTTCTTGTCGGCATGCGGCGCGCGCAAATGCGCAATCCAGATGAGCATGTCGTCGACGGTCGAGATCACGCCGCCGGAACCGAGCAGTTCGTCGGTCGGATAGATGCCGCGGCGCCAGCTGCCGTCAGCTTTCGGGATATGCGCCGTCGCCATGTTGGGGACGAGTATCTGATCGCTGCGCAGCAGTGCGGTGTCGTGCATGCCCAGCACTGCGAACATGCGCTGCTGCAGGAAAGCTTCCATGCTCATGCCACTGAGGCGCTCGATCACCAGTGACAGCAAGGTGTAGCCGCTGTTGCTGTAGGCCATGCGCATGCCCGGCGCAAAGTTGCGCTCCTTGAAGCGCGCCATCAACTGAAGGCTCGCCCCATCCGGGATGTGGCCATAGGTGCCGCGGTTGATGATGAAGGCCGCCATCATCGGATCGCGCAGGCCGCCGGTGTGCTGCATCAACTGCAGCAGCGTCGGCTCGCCGCAGACGTCGCTGAGTTCCGGCAAATAGGTCCGCACCGGCTGATTGATGTCGAGCTTGCCGTCCTCGGCGAGCAGCATGATGCCGAGCGCGCAGAAGTGCTTGGTGGTGGAGCCGATGCGCATGCGCATGCCCGGCGTGTTGGTGACCCCGTGCTCGACGCTGGCCAGGCCGAAGCCGCGCCGGTAGATCACGCCGCCCTTGTGCGCGATGCCGACAACTGCGCCGGGAATGTCGCTGCGATTCCAGGGCTTGAACAGCTCGTCGAGCTTCTGGGTCGTCGTCAGGGCGGCGGGAACGGGGCTGTTCATCGAGAGCGATCCGGGTAGCGGCGCAGCGTGCGCCTTGGAGTGTGCATCGAGTGTGCGTCAGCCGCGGGCCAGCGGCATCCAAGAAAGCACCGAAACGACAATAACCCGGAACGCCGCAGCAGCCGGAACCGGGCGCCAGTTATGTCCCGATCCGGTGATCTCACCGGGCCAGCATGGCATCAAGCTGATGCAGCGACTGGCTGTCAGGTGAGCGCGCGAACCAGTTCGGTTCGCGAGCTGATGTCCAGCTTGCGATAGATGGAGTTCAACTGGAACTCGATGGTGCGCCGCGAGCGCGACAGGTGCTCGGCGATCTTGTCGTTGCGCAGACCCTTGGCAACCAGCAATGCGACGCGTCGCTCGGTTGGCGTCAAGCGCTGCAGGGCGAGCATCGCGGACTGCGACAGTGCTTCGGAAGTCTCGCCGCTGACCGGCTCGTCCAGGAAGGTCACGACGTAGCTCGGGCTCATCCTCATGCCGGATGATTGCCAGCTGCGGTCTATCTTCACGGCCAGCCCCTCGATCGAAGGGTGCGAAACGCGGATGGTCCGCGGCTTGCCGTCGACAAGATCCGGCGCATCGACAGGCGTCGTCACGGTGCCTTCGAACATCGCGCCCACCTGATCGGGCAGGTGAAAACCTGGACCCGCACTGCCCCGCCCGCTCAATCCGCGATTCCAGCGCCCGCACTGTTTTTCCGCCTCATTGTTCGCAAACAGCGTTTCACCGGCAGCATTGACGAACATCAGGGTCAGCGGAACCAGCTTCAGAAAGTGTTCGTAGCTGGCGCGGCGCTGATGCTCGCCCTCCAATGCCCGTACCCGGCGCAGGCTGGCTTCGATCATCGGGTGCAACTGCTCAAGGAAAGCCTGCTCTTCGGCAGGAATATGAGAC